>CAMPKM010000232.1 GCA_946887155.1 uncultured Gemmatimonadota bacterium | reverse complement strand
GCATGTTGGCGGTCATGAAGCCGTGTGCCGCCGCATCGGATCCGCCGTGACGCTGCTGATGGTGGCAGCCAACCGCGTCGCCGGCGACAAGCGCGGCGCGTCGCTGGGCGCACTGGCCTCGGCGCTCATGCTGGGCATCACGGTCGGGTCCCCATTGGGTGGACGCCTCGTGGAGATGGGCGGGAGCACGGTGTATGACGTTGGCGCCATCGTCTTCCTGCTCGCGGCGGCCGTTTCCCTGCTGGCGCCGGCGACGAGTCCGTCCGCCGATGCACCGCGTGGTAGCCGATACCGGTGGCAATGGCGCCGAGCCGAGTCGTGGGTCCCGTTAGGCTACGCCTTCATGGACCGGTTCAGCATCGGCATTTTCGTGTCCACGTTCACGCTGTTTCTCTCGCGGGAGCACCAGGTCGGGCCGGCGGGGCGTGGCTGGCTGGTCGCCCTCTTCATGATTCCGTTTGCCGCGTTATGCTATCCCGTCGGCCGGCTGGCGGAGCGGGTCGGCTGGTTTCCGCTGCTGATTGCCGGCAACGTCGCATTCGGGCTCGTCTACGGCACCTACGGGCTGATGCCGATCGGCCTGATGCCGGTGTCGATGGTGCTGTCCGGCCTGGCCAGTGCGTTCATCTTCGCGCCGAGCCTCCTCCTGGTCAGTGACCTCGTCAGGCGCGGCAACGGGGAGGGGCTGTTCGGCATCTTCCAGATCGCCGGGTCGCTCGGCTTCCTGCTCGGTCCCATGGTTGGAGGCATCCTGGTTGCCGTGACCGGCGGCGACGGCCGGCCGGCGTACGAGGCGATCTTCATGATGGTGGGAGTCGCGGAACTCGGCCTCGCGTTAGGCACGATGGCATTGCGGCGGGGGTTCGCCATCAGGCAGGCCTGACAACCTGCGTGTCCGGTGGCGTGGCCCGGAACGATCTCGTGACTCTGGAACGCCGTGTGGATCCGTCCGCTCCGATGCACATGCGAGAAGGCCCGCCGGCGTTCGCCAGCGGGCCTTCACTCCGGTCATGACTTCCGGTTACCTGGGCCTGCAGGAGGAAGCTGGCCCGGCGTCGCCGACCGACCAGATCTCCACCCGACGGTTGGTGCGGTGTTCCGCGCGTGAACGCGCGGGGTTCGTGCGATCGTCATCGAGCATGAGGCATTGCTCGCCGAAGCCACGCTGCGCGATACGGTCCGTGGCCACCCCGCGTCCGGTGAGGTATTGCGCGACCGCCTGGGCGCGTCGTTCGGACAGCGACTGGTTGTACGAATCGCTGCCGAAGGGATCGGTGTGGCCTTCGACCGCGATGCGAACATCGGCGCGCTGCTGCAGCGTGCTGATCACGCGATCGAGCGTGTCGCGACCCGCCTGCGTGAGCGTGGACCGGTCGAAGTCGAAGTACACCCAGTTCAGCCTGACGAGCAATTCCTGCGAAGTGACGGTGACGCTGGCCGTTCCGGTGAGGCCCGGGCCATCGGTGCAGGTGAGTGTGATGGTGTGGGCGCCCGGCGACAACGGGCGCGTGAAGGACGCCCCCGTACCCAGGTCGCCGTCACGGCTGGAGCGCCACTGAGCGGATGAGGCGAGGTTGCCCTGTTCCGGATCGGTGCACGTACCGGCGAAGTTGACCGGTCCGGTCAGCGATGCGCCGCTGCTGGGCGACGTGATCGTCGCCGCGGGAGGCGTATTGGCCGGTACCTGAGGCGGCGTCGGCGTGGGCGTCGGACTCGGCGTCACGGGTGGTTGCGCCGGAGTCGGTGCCGGAGCGGCCGGCGGTGGCGCTGCCGGCGGTGGCGAAGCCGGCATCGAAGACCCGCTCTCGTAGCAGTTGCCGTCGAACATCCGGCTCAGCCCGACGCGGAAGCCGACGTTCATGGATTCGCCGTCGAGAGTGACGAGGCTCCCGTTGAAGTTCGGCGACGGGTTGTAGTCCAGGGGCACGTCACCGCGCAGGCTCCACTTCTGGTTGAGGCAGACCTTGAGCCCGACCAGTGCGGTAACGGCATCCTCGAATTCGTTACCGGCGATGAACCCGTTGATGTCGCGAATGCGATCGCGATACACGTTATGCTGATAGCCGAGGCCGAGCATGAGGCGAAGGCGCTCGGCGAGTGGCATGGCGTAGATCACCCGCAGTGCCACTGGCGTGTACGTGACCGACTGCACGCCGGCGGCGCTGGTCCAGTCGGTCTTCCCCATTTGCGCGTCGACCTCGAGCCCGAGGTTCGGGAGCAGGTAGACTCCCAGCCGGGCGCCGATCGACAACACGTCGTCGAGGGAAAGCTCCTTGTCCATCTTCGTGAACTGGCCGAAGAGGCCACCTTCCCATGCCACCGGTCTTTGCGCCACGGCGCTGCCCGCGAGAATGGGCATCAGTGCACCGACGGCTGCCAGGGATCTCACTCGCATTGAGGCACCTCGTATTGACGTTTCTGTTGTCGATCGAGGGCTGTGCAGCCATCGGTCAACGCGGCGCCCCCATCCGCGCGAAGCGCCGGAATAGTAAGCGAATTCATGGTTGGGACCAACGGTTACTTCATCGGGGCCGGATGCGGAACGGTGGCGCTCCGAAGACGCGAACGCGGACGGTGCAGGGAGCTGCCTAGCGACTCGATGTGAGCAGGGCGAGTTCGCGTTCGATGTCGGTCGCGGTCGCGTCGACTTCCACGGGTGTGTTGGCGTAGTGCCGTTCCGCGGGTAGCGCCGCGCTCGCGAGAGGATCCTTCAGGAGG
This sequence comes from uncultured Gemmatimonadota bacterium, assembly GCA_946887155.1. The sequence continues at coordinate 2,703 of CAMPKM010000232.1, read as the reverse complement.
TGGCCGGTCAGAACGGCGACCACAGTCTCATCCGGACCGATGAGGCCGCCATGGATGGCCGCCCTGATGCCGGCCACAGAGGCAGCGCTCGCTGGCTCACAACCGATCCCGGAATTCCCAACCACCCGCTGTGCCTCGATGATGGACTCGTCAGGCACGGAGGCCACGACCCCATTCGTCAGGCGGATGGCCCGGACGCCGCGGTCCCACGATGCCGGGTCACCGATCCGTATCGCCGTTGCCACGGTCTCCGCCTTCACGGACTGCCGCTCAGTGAACCCCGTCGTGAATGACTGGAAGAACGGCGCGGCGCCTGACGCCTGAACCGCCAGCAGCCTCGGCACCCGATCGATGAGGCCCACACGGCGTGCTTCGTCGAGCGCTTTTCCAAAAGCCGCCGTGTTGCCCAGGTTACCGGCGGGCAGGGCGATCCAGTCCGGTGCGTTCCACCCCAGCTGTTGCAGCAGCTCGAATACGATCGACTTCTGCCCCTCGATCCGCCACGGATTTACTGAATTGAGGAGGTAGACGCCGAACTTCTGCGCCGTATCCCGAACCAGCGCCAGGCAGGCGTCGAAGTCACCGCGAACGGCCAGCGTGCGCGCGCCATACGCGAGCGTCTGGTGCAGCTTTCCCGACGCCACTTGTCCGGCCGGAACGAGGACGAGCGCGGGAAGACCGGCCAGGGCCGCATACGCGGCGAGTGAGGCCGAGGTGTTACCGGTGGACGCGCAAGCGACGGCGAGCGCCCGGACGCGGCGGGCCTGCGTCACTCCCACTGTCATGCCGCGATCCTTGAACGAGCCGGTCGGGTTCAGCCCTTCGTGCTTGAGCCGGAGGCCGGCGCATCCGGTCCACGCCGCTACCCGGTCGTTGGTGATCAGGGGAGTATTGCCTTCGGGGAAGGAGACGATGGTCGCGGCCGGCGCGTGCATAACGAGTTCACGATATCGCCAGACGCCCGATACGTCCGCCGCGCTGCCGGCCACGTTCGTCCGGGAATCGAACTCGCGGCAGAGGCCCGCTCCGCGTCCCGGCGGCAGGTGGAACATGACGTCGAGCAGGCCGCCACACCCCGGGCACTGCGTACGCGGGTCGAGTTCCTCCAACCGCAGGTTACATGATGCGCACTGCTGCCAGCGTGCGGGGGCGTCCGGGTTCGGCGTCTTCATGTGCGCGGGAACGTGTCGATTCGTGTACCGACGCGATCCGGCCGGCAAACGCGGGCCCGGCACACAAGACCGATCCGCTCGTAAGCGTCCTGCATGGCGTGAGCAACGTTCTCGGCCGCCGGCGCCGCGCTGCAGACGGCGAACGCCGTCGGCCCAGACCCGGAGATCGAGACACCAAGTGCGCCCGCGTCGAGCGCCGCCTGCTTCGCCTCGGTGAAGCCTTTCAGGAGGCCTGCGCGTGATGGCTCGGCGATCCGGTCGTCGATGGCCCTGCCTAACAAGCCGATGTCGCCCCCAAAGAGCGCCGCGACGATCGCGGCCACCTGCGCCGCCTGGTGGAGCGCCACGTCGAGTGGAACCTGTTTCGGCAACACCGACCGCGCCTCCGCCGTTCGCATGTTCTGCGCCGGGCTGGCCAGGACCACGTACAGGTTGTCCGGAACGGGAATCGACAGGACATCGATGGGATCGAGGGAACGGATCAGCACGATCCCGCCCATCAACGACGGCGCGATGTTGTCGAGGTGCCGCCCGGCGACCCTGGTTTCCGCCGCGAGGGCCGCTTCCAGAAGGTCGTCGCGGCCAAGGGGTGAACCGATCAGCGCATTGACGGCGACGGCGCCCGCGACCGCAGACGCGGCACTGCCACCCTGTCCGGCGGATAGCGGCAGGCCCTTCGTGACCCGGAGCGCAATCCCGCTCGACGGCATGGCTCCCAACGAGGAGGCGCGCTTCACGACGGCCAGCGCCGCGAGCGCGGACGCATGTTCGTCGGGATTCGTGCTCAATTCCGGGTGCCCCGCATCGAGCACCACGATGCCAGGTTGATCCACGAACTCGGCTGTCACGCTGTCGCAAGCGCCCTCCACCGCACAACCAAGGATGTCGAGACCCGGGCCGAGGTTTCCGATCGACCCTGGCGCGCGTGCGGTCGCCCGCAGAGAAAAGGGCATGCGGAAATCTAGATCAGAGGTCGGCGGGCAGAGGGCAGAGGACAAGGGCAGAGGGCAGATGTCAGAGCTGTCTGCCATTTTTCAACGGCCATTTGCCGACTGAGATCAGCAGCACCCTTCTTCCCCGCTGCGTAACCACGGTCAGAGGCGTACCTTTTCCCCGTCCCGTCACCAAAGAGGTTGGACGTCATGTTTGCGACACGCTCGAAGCGTTCGCCGAGGCTCGCCAGGCTTGCGGCAGTTACCGGTGCAGCGATTGCCGTCGCCGTCGCCGCCGCGCCTGTGTCGGCACAGGGCCGTATCACGACGCCGAAGGAATTCTTCGGCTTCAACATCGGCGACGACTATAACCTGGCCACGTATACGCAGTTCATGGCGTATTGGCACAAGATCGACGCGGAATCGCCGCGCATGGTCGTCGAGGAGATCGGCAAGACCGCTGAGGGCCGACCGCAGCTCATGGCGATCATCACGGCCCCCGAGAATTTCCGCAACCTCGCCCGATACAAGCAGATCTCGCAGCGCCTCGCGCTCGCCGAAGGGCTGACGGACGAGCAGGCACGCGCCCTGGCGAAGGA
>CAMPKM010000231.1 GCA_946887155.1 uncultured Gemmatimonadota bacterium | reverse complement strand
ACCGGAAACGAGCCGGCCATGCCCTCGAACCAGGCGTCGGGGCTGCCGATATGCGCCGACGACACGAGCACGATGGCGCCAATCGTCGCCAGCCTGACGACACTCTTCATCGACGGACTCGCGCCATGCCGCTGCCCACCCACAATCCCACTCGCGACGTGACGATCGCCGTGGCGAGCGCGATGGCGAGGCCGCGGACGAGGTCGGGTACGCCGGCGTAGCTCCAGAACTGATACCGCCAGTCGCCGAGCCTGACGTAGTAATCCCACTGATCCACACCGAAGAGCCAATTGCGTGCCGCCGGCGACAGCAGAAACTCGCCCCACCACCAGTGAGCCACCAGCATGCTTCCAACGAACGTCGTGCCGAGAACAACCGACAGCCACCAGTCGTTCAGGCGTGTGCGCTTCATGATGACGTCGATCACGAAGCCGGGGATGATCAACAGCAAGGGAAATGGCGGCGGCACCATTCGCGAAACCGGATTGTGGATGGGCGCGAGCTTGGCGGTCGCGCCAAACAGCGGCAGGATCCAGACGAGCAGCACGATGATCGCCATGTAGATCGCGGCGGTGGTGGTCGCCGGGTACCGGAGCCTCGAGGGTCGCGATGTGGCGATCAGGATGACCGGGATCAGGATCGCCGTCACTCGATAGAATGCGGGACCATGCATATCGTTCGCGAAGGCCGCGAATTCCATGATGCCCGTCGCGTGCATCGCCAGCAGGATGCCGGACGACATGGCGTAGAGCAACGCCAGGCGCGAGCCCTCGTCAGGCGTGGCTCGATTCTGCCTGGCCAGCGTCATCAGGATCGCGCCCGCCTGGATGCCGATCATGCCCCACGCCAGCACCATGTGGGGCGGGCTCATGATCTTCACGTCCAGCCCGTACGCGTTGTGCCACCAGTTGTCGAGCGGGGCCGACGCAATCATCGTCAGCGTTCCCCAGATACACAGCCACGCGCCTAACGGGCCGCGGAATCCCCAGAACCCGACCGTGGCGGCATGGTCGGAAGGCGTCCCGGCGAACGTCGTGCGGAGTACCAGCCAGCCGCAGGTCGTTCCCGCGACCAGTGCCGACACCTGCTCGAGGAGGTGTGGCGGGGACCAGAACGTGTCCCGGCCGATCGTGCGATGCCACGAGATGTCCCAGATCAGCCCCACGACAATGCCGAGCGAAGCGCCGAGGACTGCGTACAGTGGCCACATCGCCGCGGTGATTCGGCCGGCTGGCGCGGCAACAGACTGGATCGGGGCGGTGGTCGAGGTCACTGCGGAAGCGTTGAGGTCTGTGAAAGGTGCAGCGTGAAGCGGAAGGCGCAACGCGGATTACGCAAAAGCGCTTGATCTCGCCCAGGTACCCTTCCTCTCGCTCCGCCGGACCCCAGCGCAGGGCGCGCCGAACGGACCAGGTGAGGCTCTCGGCCCGTTCGGCCGCCTGACGACTACTGCACTTTCACGAGCGCACGCATCCAGGGGTGAATACAGCACTGGTACCGGTGATCACCGGGGGCGAGCCCGTTGAGCTCCAGCCGGTCACCGGGCGCGAGCTCGTTTGTGGTCGGCGCGCCGGGGACACATTCGGGTGCCTGGGTCAGCCCCTGGCTCAACGGAGGCACGAACCCCCCACCGAATTCCGCCACGCGGGTGAAAGTGTGCGTCCGGCCGCCTTCGTTGGTCACGCGAACGTGCTGCCCCGCATCGATCCGCAGGTACGACGGCTCGTTGCGCCACGCGGGGTGCCCAACCACTGAAAGGGACAGCGGCGACGACAGGAAGGCGCCGAACCCGGCTTCCGTGACGGCCCCATCCCGGAGCGTGCACCCGCCTGTCGGGGCCCACGCCGGGTCCGTTGCACAGTCATCGAGGATCGCGATCTGTGAACGACCATGCGCGTCGTGCGCGTTCATCGCGACAACCGCACCATGGTCAGTCACGACGTCAGCGGCGGTCTGCTGTCCAACGGGGTCTTCGCTGCAGGCGATACTGACGCCGGCCAGCACGCATAACGAGTATACGGCACGAGGCATGTCTGACTCCTTCGCTGGGTGAATTCCAGCGGCGCTGGTGAGACCGGAATTGTTCCGGCCCGGGCGGTATCAGACACGTGCACGCCGGACGCCGATGGCGACCGTCGCGAGCGGGGGCTGGCGAATCTTCACGGGACCGGAACCGCAGAGCAACTCGGCCGTGGAGCCGCCGGGTTTGCTGCCGGCACTTTCCGACGTGTCAGCCCGACGTCCCCGACCTCGGATCGAGTCTCATCGCCCGTAGTACCGAGGGCAACGCGGCCGCGGTCGCCAGCACGAGGACGGCACTGCCAACGATGGCCAGCACCGCCAGCGATCGAGGATCGATACCAAATACGAAGCGCCGAAGCAGGTTCGCCGTCAGCCACGCCCCCGTCAGTCCGAGCAACACTCCCGGCACCGTGAGCCGCGCCACCTGGATGAGCACCTCTCGCGCGAGGTCCGCTGGAACTGCGCCGAAGACCAGCCGCAGCGACAATTCGCGCTCGCGATTTGCGACCAGTTGTCGCATGACTCCGTAGCTTCCGAGGCCCGCGATCATCACGGCCGCTACCGCAAAAAGGAGCAGGATGCCGGCCCGCATCTGTGGCAACGCGTTCGCCGATTGCACGAGGGCATCGAGCGTCGTTATGCCTGACGCGGCGACCAGCGGGTCGGCCGATCGCAGCGCGCGCTGGATCGCCGCGCTGGCCTCGCGGCGGCCGGCCTGCGTGTGCACGACGATGGAAATCCGGGTACCCGACAACTGCGCGAAAGGCACGTAGACGGCTTCACCTGGCGGCGCTTCGTACCCTCCATCCATGGCGTCGCCGATGACGCCGACGATCTCGAACGGGGTGTTGGCGGTGCCGGGCGCGCCCGCCCGGTGAATCTGCTTCCCCACCGGATCCTGGTTCGGGAAGTATCGATCGGCGATCGCTCGGCTGATGATGACCACGCGGGGGGACCCGTTATCGTCGCCGGCGGTGAAATAGCGGCCGCGCAGGAGTGCGAAACCCATGACGCGCGGATAGTCGGGTGAAATGCGCCGGAAGTGGAACAACGCCGGATCGCCGGTAATGGCGCCGTTCTGGTCCGGCACAAACCAGCGGCTGCCCCACCTCACGTCGCTCACGGGCAACGTCGTCGTCATCGCATGACCCGTGAAGACCGGTTCGCCTTCCAGCGACGCCGTCAGCGCGTCCGCAAAGGCCACGCGAGACGGGTGCGTTCCGTATTGCGCGTCAGGCAGAATCACCCGAGCCACGGTCAGCCGATCCGCCTCGAAACCGTCAGGAACGGCGGAAAGGTTACGAAAGCTCATCCCGACGATGGCAGCCGCCGCCAGCACGATCACGGACAGCGAGGCCTGCAGGACGACCATGGCCCGCTGCAGACGGAGGGCGCCGGCCGAATGCGAGGCCGATCGCGACGACGAGCGAAGCGTCTGGGCAAGCCCTCGTCGCTGCGTGACCAGCGCCGGCAACGAGCCGGCCGCCAGGGCAACGATCGTGGCGATCGGAATGCAGATCGCCAGCACCGTCGCATCCACTCTCACCTGGCCGAGGAAATATCCGAGCTGAGGCCCGAGATCCAGTTGCTTCGCGAAGGCCAGCAAGAGCACGGCCAGTCCCACGCCCAGCACCAGTCCGGCACCGACGATCAATCCGCTTTGTGCCAGCAGCAGCCGAACGACCTGTCGCCGACCGCCACCTAACGCGATACGGATCGCCATTTCCTGGTTCCGCTGGAACCCCCACGCCCCCAGGAGTGAGACTAGGTTGAGGATCGCGAGCACGAGCAGGCAGGCAGCCGCCACCTGGATCAGCACGACCGTCGAGTTGGCGCCGCTGAGCAGCAGTTCACGCAGCGTCTGCATGCGGTAGTGATAGTCGCGATTGTCCGGCGGATAGGCTTCCTGGCTCCGCCGCGTGAATTCGTTCACCTCGGCCATGGCGGTGCGAGGCGCGACCCCGTCCGCGATTCGCCCGAAGATCGCCAGGGACCGGGCGCCAGCCACCTGGACGCGCTGGTTAGGCGGAATGTCGAAGGGTTGCCAGACATCGGTGGGTGCCGGCTGCGAGAACCCCGGCGGCATCACGCCGATGATCGTCGTCGGAACGCCGTCGATCGTGATGACCTTTCCGACCACGCCCGGGTCGCGGGCAAAGGCGGACGTCCAGATGGCGTGGCTGATGACGATCACCGGCGCTGGCGACGGACCTTCCTCGTCAGGCGTGAAGCCGCGCCCGAGGACCGGGGACACGCGCATGGTACGGAAGAACGTCGCCGAAGCACGGGTGTTCTGCAGCGCCCGGACGTCGGTCCCCTGCTGCCAGTTGACGATGTTCTGCAACGTGACCGTCAGCTCGTCGAACGAGCGTTCGGTGTCGCGTAGCAGCAGGTAGTTCGGGTACGCGTCGGAGAACAGCACCTCACCGCGTCCCGGCAACTCCCGGAAGGGACCGATGCTGACCAGGCGATCGGGTTCGGGAACGCCGATGCCCGAGAACAGGAAGGCGCGCAACACGGCGAGGGCGGCGGTGTTGACGCCGAGCGCGCTGGCCATGGTCAGGATGGCCACGACGGCGACGGCCTTCCGGCGCGCGAGGAAACGCAGGCTGCTGACCAATTCCACGGAATGACTCCAGTCGATGATTGCGGTCTGTCGAACTGGAGCCTAGGATGACGCAGAGGTATGCGTCAAATGCCTGTCGTTGATTCATCCCATACCCTTTGATTATGGCTGACCGAACGGTGCGCACCCAGCCGGCTCCGCGGCTGGAGATCCGCGACCTGCGATTGGTCACGGTCGTGGCTTCGCAGGGCTCGTTGACCAGGGCGGGTGAAATCCTCCACGTGTCGCAACCAGCGCTCAGCCGGCACCTGGCGCAGCTCGAGGCGCGGTTAGGCACGCCGTTGTTCGTTCGCACGGGCGCCCGCATGGTCCCGACGTCCACCGGGGACATCCTGCTCCGGCACGCGACGATAGTGCTGCAGCACCTGACCGAGGCCGAGACCGCCGTACACACGGCCCGGGCCCAGCAGCGTCGCGTGATCCGCGTCGGCACCGAGTGCTACACCGGCTACCACTGGCTCCCCGGCGTGTCGAGTCGGTTTGCCCTGTCGCATCCGGACGTCGAGATCGACATCGCGTTCGACGCCGCGGGAGACCCGGTACCCATGCTGCGCGATGAGCATATCGACGTGGCCCTGTTGACCGAGTTTCGCCAATGGCCGGGGCTTCAAGTCACGCGCCTCTTTACCGACGAGCTGGTGGCGGCGGTATCGCCACGTCACCCCTGGGCGGGGCGGCCCTACCTGGCGGCAAGGGACTTCTCGAGCGTCCGGCTGTTGCTGCTGTCATCACCCGAAACGAGTTATGTCGTCAACAGGTTCCTGACTCCAGCAGGCATTACGC
>CAMPKM010000230.1 GCA_946887155.1 uncultured Gemmatimonadota bacterium | reverse complement strand
ATCCCGGCGTTCCTCACGGTGCTGATCGGCAATGTTGGCGGCGCTATGGCGATGTATGCACTGGGTCGCCGTTATGGCGCCTCCTGGACAGAAAAGCGATTCCACCTGACGAGAAAGGAAACCGCCGACGACAGGATGAGCGTGCTCTACGAACGCTACGGCCTGATTTCGCTGGCGATCGGGCGCTTCATACCTGGCGTGCGAGCCATCGTTGCGCCTTTCGCGGGCGCGCTGCGCGCCTCGGTGACGGGAACCGTGGCCGCGATCACGCTCGCCTCGGGATCGTGGTACGGACTCGTCACCTGGGCGGCGTTTCGCGCCGGGTCGAACTGGGAGGAACTGGTCAGGACGCTGGGCCGGATGGGCAAGGTGACGGCGCTCGTGGCCACCCTGCTCATCGCCGCCATCGCCCTCGCCTGGTACATGCACCGGCGAAAACAGGCTCGTGAGCACGGTCCTGCCTGACGAGATCCAGCGCGCGTATCTCATCGAGCGCTTCGACGACTTCCTCTCGCTCGAGCAGGGAAGCGCCGAACGGACTCGTGAGGCATATCGCCGCGACGTGCTGCGCCTGGCGGAATACGCCCTGACGAAGTCGGTGCGTCAACCGGCGGGCCTGACGCCTCGAGACCTGCGCGACTTCGTGTATCACCTGAAGGACGTCGGCCTTGCCCCGTCGTCCATCCGCCGGACCATCGCGGGGCTACGCACCTGGTTCGGTTTCCTCGTCGCCGAGGGCGTGATTTCAGGGGATCCCAGCGACCGGCTGGAGCTGCCGAAGCGGTGGCAGACCTTGCCCGAGGTGCTGTCGCAGGCGGAGATCGCCCGGTTGATCGCGGCGCCGTCACAGGACGATGCGATGTATTACCGCGACCGCGCGATGCTCGAGCTGGCCTACGGAGCGGGGCTCCGCGTTTCGGAATGGACGTCGGTGACCGTGCGCGACGTCCATCTCGACGACCGGCTCGTTCGCATCATGGGCAAGGGCAGCAAGGAGCGCCTGGTGCCCTTCGGCCGACAGGCAGCGGCGTCCATCGCCATCTACCTGCGCGAACTCCGCCCCAGGCTCGAACACGGGGCAGGCAAGGGCGTCCTCTTCCTGAACGCCCGTGGACGACCGCTTTCACGGATGGGGGCGTGGACCATTTTGCGCAAGCACGTCGAGCGGGCCGGCATCGCCAAGGCGGTGACACCGCACACGCTCAGACATTCATTCGCGACTCACCTGCTGGAAGGCGGTGCCGACCTCCGCGCCGTGCAGGAAATGCTCGGCCACGCCGACGTTTCGACGACGCAGGTCTACACCCACGTGGACCGCGAGTATCTTCGGAGCGTCCACAAGCAGTACCATCCACGAGGATAGCCGAGGATCTCCTCCAGGCGCCTCCGACTACCAACGCCGTCCGACTTCTGCCTGTTCGATGATCCTCGTCCTCGACAACTACGACTCCTTCACCTTCAACCTCGTCCAGTACCTCGGCGAGTTCGGTCTGGACGTCGATGTCAGGCGCAACGATACCCTGTCGGTCGATGATGTGGGGGCGCTGGCGCCGGACGCCGTCGTCATCAGTCCCGGTCCGTGCACACCCGCCGAAGCGGGAATTTCGGTGCCACTCGTCAGGCGCTGGGGCGCAACCATCCCGATCCTCGGCGTCTGCCTTGGTCACCAGGCGATCGTCGAGGCATACGGTGGAAAGGTTATCCGCGCCGGCCGCGTCATGCATGGCAAGACGTCACAGGTGGTGCATGATGGTACGGATCTCTTCGCCGGCCTCCCGTCGCCGCTCGAGGTCATGCGGTATCACTCGTTGATCGCCGAACGGGCATCGCTCCCGGCATCGGTCGAAGTTACCGCGGTGGCGCAGGACGAGCCGTCGGAAATCCATGCCGTGCGGCACAAGCAGCATAAGGTCTGGGGTGTCCAGTTCCACCCCGAATCGGTGATGACGCCGCACGGGAAGGACCTGCTCGCGAACTTCCTCAGGCTCGCCGCAATCGATGCGGCGCCCGTCTCAGCCTAACGACCGAAGCGCCAATCGCCAATTGTCAATCGTCAATCGTCAATCGTCAATCTATCCGTGGTACGTCGTCGGTGTCCTGCTGCTGCTGAACGTCTCGTCGTTCATCGACCGGCAGGTGATGGCATTTCTCGTGACGCCGATCAAGGCCGACCTTGGAATCAGCGATACCCAGATTGGATTGCTGCTCGGGCCCGCGTTTGCGCTGACATTCGCGTTTTCTGGCCTGCTCATCGGCCGGCTCGTTGATCGCGGGAATCGCACGGCGATCATCGCATGGGGGGTCGCCGCGTGGAGCGTGATGTGCATGGCCTGCGGCGTCGCCAACACGTTCGGTCAGCTCTTCGTGACGCGATTCGGCGTCGGCATCGGCGAAGCGACATTGTCGCCCTCCGCCAATTCGCTCATCGTGGACTACTTCCCGCCCGACAAGCTCTCGACCGCGATGAGCGTCTTCACCAGCGGCGTCTTCATCGGATCGGGACTCGCCTACCTCATCGGCGGTTTGCTCATTGAAGCCGTAGGCACTGCGACGCCGTGGCAACTGCCGATCGTGGGCGAGATCCAGGGCTGGCAGCGCGTGTTGATCACCGTGGGTGCGCCAGGAATGCTCCTCGCCTTGCTGACATTGACCATTCGTGAGCCGCGCCGCCGGCTCCCGAGTACAGCATCCGTTCACGCGGCCACGACGGCTGAAGTCTTCTCGTGGCTCCGCACGCATGCTCGCGCGTTTCTGACCTTTGGTCTCGGAATCGCCGTCTACTCCACAGTGAACTTCGGGACCGCGTTCTGGTTTCCGGAGTTCTTCCTGCGCACGCACGAGTGGAGCAACGCGAAAGTCGGCCTCATCATGGGCGGCGCCACACTCGTCTTTGGCGTCGTTGGCGTCCTGGCCGGGGGACGACTGGCCGACTGGTTCAAGGCACGCGGCCGCGGAGACGGGAACCTGCTCGTGCTGGTCATTTCGTCAGTAATCTCGATACTTGCCGGCCTTCCACTGTATCTCGCGCGATCGGCGCCCGTGCTTATCGCCGCGCTCATCGTTACGAACGTCGCTGCCGCGGCGCCGTTCGGTGCGGCCGCTGCCGCCTTGCAGGAAATGATTCCGTCGACGATGCGTGGACAGGCCGCTGCCTTGATGGGACTTCTGCTGAACTTCGTAGGCCTGGGCCTTGGACCAGCTGTGGTCGGTATCCTCAACGACAGCGTATTTCGCGACCCGGGCAAGGTCGCGCTGTCCCTGCTCGTTTTGACGCTTCTAGGGCGAGCACTGGCGGCGTTGAGCGTTGGTGCCGGACTATCGGCGCACAGGCATGTGGTTTCAGAGGTTACGAGACTGCGTTCAAGTACTATCTGATCCGTATTCTTCGTCGGTTACTCAGCTTGGATTTAGGCAGGCACCGGGATAGCTTGAATGGCGTGCCTTTTGCAACGCCGCACGCCCCCGAAGGAGCGCGTCCGAGTACGCTGGCGGTCATACCCGCCCGACTTGGCGCCACACGGCTCCCGCGCAAACCGCTTCGGCTCCTCGGTGGAGCTCCCCTCATCGTCCGGGTTTGGGAACGCGTCGTTGAATCCGGCGCGGCGCAGCGCGTGATCGTCGCGACCGATTCCGAAGAAATCGCCGCTGTCGTCAGGGAGCGCGGCGGGGACGTCGCGCTGACTCGCGCTGACCACTCGTCGGGTACCGATCGCGTCGCGGAAGTCGCCGGACGCCCCGATTGCCGCGAATTCGAGGTGATCGTGAACGTGCAGGGTGACGAACCCTTCGTTCGAGGTGAGGCGATTGTCGGCGCCGCCGCAATGGTTCGTGATGGTCGCTTCCCGCTCGCGACCTGTGCGACGCGCCTTGCGCCAACTGCGATCGACAATCCCGACGTGGTGAAAGTGGTGTGCGGCGATGACCGGCGCGCGCTCTATTTTTCGCGAGCGCCGATTCCGTACCTGCGCGACCGCGCCGATCTCCAACTCCGGAATGCGCTCGTGCAGCACCATATCGGCTTGTACGCATATCGCCGCGACGCCCTGATGCAGTGGGTCTCGTTGCCCATGCACGACCTGGAACGTGTCGAACGACTGGAACAATTGCGCCCGCTCGCAGCCGGTATCGCGATGGGCGTGCACGTGGTGGAGGCGCCACCCTCGGGTGGGGTCGACACCGAAGAAGACCTGGCCCGCGCCAACGCCCTGTGGGATGACCTTTTCGCCGGACGACCCTGATGCAGAATGCTCCACGCCAGCAAGCGACCCGCTACATCTTCGTCACCGGCGGCGTTGTCTCGTCGCTCGGGAAAGGCATCGCCTCCGCCTCGTTAGGGCGCCTGCTCGTCGAGCGCGGGCTGTCCGTGACGATCATGAAGTTCGACCCCTACCTGAACGTCGACCCGGGCACGATGTCGCCGTTCCAGCACGGTGAGGTCTACGTGACCGAGGACGGCGCCGAGACCGACCTCGACCTCGGCCACTACGAGCGATTCATCGACCGCTCGCTCTCACAGTCGAACAACGTCACCACCGGACGGATCTACCAGAACGTCATCCACAAGGAACGGCGCGGCGAATACCTCGGCAGCACCGTCCAGGTCATTCCCCACGTGACCGACGAGATCAAGGCGCACATGAAGCGCGTGGCGCCGGGCAGCGATGTGGTCATCGTCGAGATCGGCGGAACGGTCGGCGACATCGAGTCGCTGCCGTTTCTCGAAGCCATCCGTCAGTTCCGTCACGAGGTTGGCCGACAGAACGCCATCTTCATCCACCTCACGCTGGTGCCCTATATCGCCGCGGCCGGCGAGGTGAAGACGAAACCGACGCAGCACTCGGTCCGTGAGCTGATGGAAATCGGTATCCAGCCCGACTTCCTCATCTGCCGCACGGAACGCGCGCTCTCCGAGGACGTGAAGCGGAAGATTGCGCTCTTCTGCAACGTGGAATTCGGGAACGTGATCGAGAGCCGCGACGTACCGACCATTTACCAGATCCCGCTCTCGTTCCACGACCAGGGACTCGACGAGCGCGTCATGCGCCGCTTCGAACTCGAAGGCAACGACCCGGATCTCTCGTCGTGGCGTGAGATGGTGGGCCGGGTACTGACGCCGCGTGATCGCGTCCGCGTGGCGGTGGTCGGCAAGTACACCGAACTGGTCGACGCCTACAAGAGCATCCAGGAAGCCCTGGTGCACGGCGGCATCGCCAATGACGTCGGGGTGGACGTGTCCTGGCTGTCGAGCGACCTGTTCACCGACGGCAAGCGGGCACGCGAGCTTCTCGCGTCACATCATGCGTTGCTCGTGCCCGGCGGATTCGGAGTGCGCGGTGTCGATGGCATGGTAGAAGCCATTCGCGCGGCACGCGAAACGCGCTTGCCATTCTTCGGCATCTGCCTCGGAATGCAGGTCGCGATCATCGAGTTCGCGCGCAACGTCCTGCA
>CAMPKM010000229.1 GCA_946887155.1 uncultured Gemmatimonadota bacterium | reverse complement strand
GTGAGGTCGTGAGGTCGTGAGGTCGTGAGGTCGTGAGGTCGTGAGGTCGTGAGGCTACGATGCGCCCCGTGCCCCGTGCCCCGTCCTACTTCCTCAAATAATCATCCGTCTTCTTGAGCCAGTCCTCGCGCGGCGGATTGAAGACGTCCACGTCCAGCGTATCTTCGAGCGCCTCTGCCTTGTGCCAGACGTTCGACGGGATGTACAGCACCTCGCCTGCCCGCACGTCCTGGACGTGTGATTCGTCTTCGCCGATCCAGAAGCGGAGCGCCCCTTCGAGGATGTACGTGAGCTGCTCGTTATGGTGCTGGTGTCGCGGCACGATGCACCCCTTCTTCAGGAAGACCTGCGCCAGCATCATCCGGTCGCCGGTGATCAGCTTGCGGTCGAGCATCGGCGTTACGGTTTCCAGTGGGACGTCATTCCACTTGTAGAACGTGACTGAGTCGGACATGGGCGGGAACGTATTGGTTGGTGGTTAGTGGTTATCGGTACTGGTAGCGGTAGGGCTACTGGATACTGGTATCGGTACCATTAACCAATAACCACTACCAGCGCTCCTCCTCTCAGGCTATCGAACGATTTTCCGGTACGATTCCGGATTCCACTTCGGCCGCGCCGGGGCGTTCGCCACCGTGGCGCCGATGTGGTAGATGAGCTTTACGATCCTCGACTCCTTCTCCGCGTCGATCTTGTCGGGTGAATCGCTGGGCTGATGATAGTCCTCGTGCGTGCCGTTGAAGAAGAACAGCGCCGGCACGCCCCGCTTCGCGAAGTTGTAATGATCCGAGCGGCCAAAGAAGTTCTCCTGCGGCCAGGGATCGCGCATTGGCGTGATCCCGAGTTCCGGATGCGCCGACGTCACCTTCATCAACGTAGCGCCTAGGTCCGAGTGCTCCTGCCCGATGACGACGATCGAGTCCTTCCAGTTCCGGCCGATCATGTCGAGGTTCAGGTTCGCCACGATCTTGCCGATCGGCACCGGTGGGTGAGCGGTGAACCAGTCGCTGCCCCACAGGCCGTGCTCCTCGCCACTCACCGTGAGAAAGATGATCGATCGCTTTGGCGGTGCGGTCGCGAAGGCCTCGGCGAGGGCCAGCACCCCGGCGGTGCCGGACGCATCGTCATCGGCGCCGTTCCAGATGCTGTCCTTCGGGTGCGCGCTGTTCACGCCGACATGGTCCATGTGCGCGGACACCACGACGTATTCATCGCGGAGGGCCGGGTCCGTGCCGGGCAGGATACCAACCGCGTTAGGCGCCGACGTCGGATCGTAGCCGAGGCCGGCCGGGCTCGGGCCGGACGGCACTGCCTTCCCCAGTTGATACCGCTGGATGAAGGTTCCGGAATCCCCACCAGGTTTGAGCCCCAGTCTCCTGAATTGTGCGGCGACATACGACGCCGTGAGGTCGAGACCTCGGCTCGGTGTGTTCCGGCCGAGCATGGAATCGTGCGCGATGACGTTGACGTGGCCGCGGATCAGCGCCTCCGTAATCGCGCCGTCCCCGCGCGATGGCGCGCGCTGGGAACAGGCAGCCTGCGGAGCGATCACGACGGCGATGAGCGAAACCTGCAGAGTCACACGAGAGAACATTCTCTTATCGGCCAAAGGGAAGGCGATTGAGCGCGACACGCCCGTTGCTGATCACGACGAGTACGTCTGCCAGCGCGCGAACGTCTTGTAGTGGATTGCGCTCCACGACGATCAGGTCCGCTTCCATACCCGTTTGAATCGCGCCGGTTCGTCCGGCAAGGCCGAGCAATTCGGCTGCCACGGTAGTCGCGGCGCGCAGCGCCTCGACGGGCGTGAGTCCCAGCTCGACGAGCGACGCAACTTCCCCGGAGATCCGCGACGTACTCTCCGGGCCATACTGCGTATCGGCGCCCGTCACGATCTTCACACCCATCCGGTGAGCGCGTTGGACGGTCTCGGCGAGCCGGGGCAGCATATGCGTGCCGCGCATCATGAGCACCGGGTCATCGTAGTCGCCACCCGGCTGCGTCAGGTCCACCACGGTGATGTAGGTCGGAACGAGGAACGTCCCGCGCTGGCGCATGAGCGTCAGCGTGGAGTCGGAGAGATACGTTCCGTGTTCAACCGAGCGCACGCCGGCCTTCACGGCCGCATACGCTCCCTCGTCGCCGTGCGCGTGCGCCATGACCGGCACGCCACCCTTCGTGGCTTCGTCGACGATCCAGGCGAGTTGCTGCTCCGTGAAAGTCTGCTTCCGTGGATCCGTATTCGGGAGACCGGCGCGCTCGGTGCCACGCGTCTTGATGACGTCGACGTGGTGGTCGAGGTTCACCCGGACGACGCCTCGCAGCGCCGCCTCCGTCGTGACGCCATCCTTGAACGCGCCTAACCGGGGGTCGGCGAGCATGGTTTCGCCGAGATCGGGAGTGACGAACACTCCGGCGGCGATCACGTCCGGGCCGGGAACGGCGCCCTGCTTCACGAGGTCGCGCAACGCGACATCCTGGTAGTTGCTGGTGCTGGCGCTGCGGATGGTCGTGACACCCGATTCCAGCGCGCGGCGCGCATTGGCCAGCGACGAGATATGGGTATGCGCGTCGATCAGCCCCGGCAGGACGTACCGTCCGCCGACGTCGATGACGGTGGCCCCCGGGGGCGGAGTGAACGGCTCCGGCGCGATTTGAGCAATCTGTCCGTCACGGATGACCAGGGCCGAATTGGTCGCGATCTGGCCTCGCGCTCCGTCCGCGATGTTCGCACGACGCAATACCACGACATTCTGCTGCGCAGCGACGTTTCCGGCCACAAGAACCGGCGCCAGAGCGAACAGGAGGCTTCTTTTCACGGTTGCTTCCCTTTCTTTTGACGAGTGCGCAAGCTACCGCGCTCGCGCAGGCGCCGAAACGGTCCTGCGACCAGGTTCATCACTCGATTCTCCCGAAGCCCGCCCGTTCGCCAGATCATGCATCGAAAGGCATTGTTGCACCTTCGCCGCGCTGACCCCGTGCTGGGCCGGATCATCGACCAGGTCGGCCCGTGCCCATTGCGCCCCCAGACAGAAGGATCGCACTTCGAGTTCATCGCGCGGTCGATCATTTACCAGCAGTTGTCCACGAAGGCAGCAACGACGATTCACGGCCGCGTGCAGGCATTATGCGGAGGCTCCATCGCCTCCATTCCGCTTGCGAGCCTCCCGGACGATGCCCTCCGGGGTGCCGGGCTCTCGCGGCAGAAACTCGGGTATCTTCGCGACCTTTGTGTGCGTGCCGCCGATGGCACGATCGACGAGTCCCTGCTGCCTGACCTGCCTGACGACGAGGTCATCCGTCACCTGGTCCAGGTGAAGGGCGTCGGTGTCTGGACGGCCCAGATGTTCCTCATGTTCCGTCTCGTACGCCCCGATGTACTGCCGGTGCTCGATCTGGGGATACGCAAGGGCGTCCAGCGCGCGTACGGTCTGCGCAAGCTCCCCGATGCCAAGCGTGTCGAAAAGGTTGCTGCTCCATGGGCGCCGTATCGCACCGTGGGATCGTGGTACATGTGGCGCGTGCTCGAACTCGAGTCGTACAAGCCACGCAAAGCCGGTACGTCCCGCAAGCCGGGTAAGGCGGCCAAGACGGGCAAGGCGGCATGAGTCCTATTAAGGGTCCGAGGAGAATCGCCATTGCCGGTGCGTCGGGATTCATCGGCTCCGCGCTGGAAAAACATCTCGAGGGAATGGGCCACGCCGTCATCCGGATCGGCCGCCACGAGAGTCCGAAGCACCACAACATCAAATGGGATCCGGATAATGGCGTACTGGATCCGACCGAGCTCGCCGGTGTTCGCATCGTCATCAACCTGGCCGGCGAGTATACCGGCAAGCGGTGGACGCCCGAACGAAAGAAGAGGATCGTCGACAGCCGTGTGCGAAGCACGGACCTTATCTCGCGTACGATCGCCAGCCTCGATCCGAAGCCGCGTGTGCTCGTCAACATGTCCGCCATCGGCTACTACGGACATCGTGGGGATGAGGAAGTCGATGAAGAGAGTCCCGGAGGGTCGGGGTTTCTCGCCGAGCTGGTTCGTGCGTGGGAAGCCGCGGCCGATCCTGCCCGCGAGGCCGGCATTCGCGTCGTTCACCCTCGAATGGCGCCAGTACTTCATCCGCAGGGCGGAATGCTCCACGAACTCCTGCCGTACGTGCGGATCGGCGGCGGCGCCGTAATCGGCAACGGCCAACAATGGGTGTCCTGGATCAGCCGTACCGACGCGATTCGTGCCCTCGCGTGGGCCGCCTTGCACGAATCACTGAGCGGTCCGCTGCTCGTGTCCACGCCGTGTCCCGTGCGCAACGAGGAGTTCATGCGAACGCTTGCAACGGTGGTCCATCGCCCGACACTCATCAAGGTCCCGGAATTCGCCGTGCGCATGGTCTTCGGTGAGATGGGTGAGGAAACCGTCTTGTCGGGCCAGAAAGTCATGCCGCGCCAGCTGCTGGAGTCGGGCTTCGAGTTCGAGCATCCGACCCTCGCCGAAGCCATTTCGTACGAGCTCAAGGGCTCCTGAGGTGTCGTGGCGAAAAGCAGTCTCGTGGTTTCTCCTGGTGGCGGTGCTCGCGTGCGGCATCGGTGCTGGCGATCGCGACCAGACGCTCGCCGTGTACACTGCCGGAAGCCTGGCGAGACCCATGCGCGCGGCGCTCGATTCTTTCGCCGCCCGAACGGGAGCTCGTTATGAACTCGAGTCGGCGGGAAGTCTTGAAACCGCTCGAAAGCTCACCGAGCTTGGAAAGATTCCGGATATCATCGCGCTGGCCGACGAAGACGTCTTTCCAAAGCTCCTGGTCCCCGAGCACGCAACGTGGTACGTCCGTTTCGCCGAGAACCGGATCATCCTGGCGTACACGGATCGATCGCGATATTCGGCCGAGATCGATTCCACCAACTGGCGAAGCGTACTGTTGCGCCCCGGCTTGGAGATCGGTCGGTCCAATCCTGACCTCGATCCGGCCGGCTATCGAACGCAGATGGTGTTTCAGCTCGCCGAACGGTTGTACGGCGACACAGGCCTTGCCGCGCGCCTCGAGCAGGCTTCGCCGCCACGGAACATGCGCCCGAAGGAAATCGAGCTCGTCGCCCTGCTGGAGTCAGGCGACCTGGATTACGCGTGGTTCTACGAATCCATGGCACGCGCGTCAGGCGTTCGTCACCTGCAGCTTCCGGCGGCCATCGACCTGGGAAGCGCGGAGCATCGCGAGACGTACGCCAACGCAGCCGTCCGCGTAATCGGCACTAGCGCCGCCGATACAGTCACGATGCTCGGCGCACCCATTCGCTACGCCTTTTCCATCCCGTTAAAAGCCCCCCACGCGGCGCTTGCGGAGCGGTTCGCGGAATTCCTGTTATCCGACGCCGGCCGGAACGCACTCCGCGCCGAGTTCCTCTCAGCCCTGCCCACGCCCGACGCCATCGGAGAAGGACTACCGCAAGCAGTCCAGGGAGCTCTGAACAGCTCTCGTTAGGTGGGGATGGGCC
>CAMPKM010000228.1 GCA_946887155.1 uncultured Gemmatimonadota bacterium | reverse complement strand
TGTTTCCTCGTACTTCACGTCGGCGGTGGTGTTGCCGGCCCGTAGCGTCGCCGGGCCTAACGAATGAGACAGCACGGCCCGCAGCGTGGTGGTACGTTCGTCGCCCAGCTCGATGCCGTCCACCGTGGCATAGTCGCGGGCGGTGAAGGACTCGATCTTCATCTTGCCCTTGTTGATGCCCGCGCCCAGTTCGAGCGAGCCCGTGCCTAACGGCGTGGTGAAGGATCCGGTGTTGGCCGAGAGGGCGCCGATCGTCCGCCGATGGTAGGGATAGCGCCACAGTCGTGGCTCGGCGACACCTTCCTCGGGCGGCACGCCCTTCTCGGCGTCGAGATGGGACACTGTGAAGCCGATGGAGCGTCCGTTCAGGTTTCCCCAGCGAACCGCGGCGTAGCCGTCGGTTTCGGTCAGGTCCGTATTCGTGCGAAGGCCATCGACCGACGTCGGGTCGATCGCGTCGTCAGGCAGGGTCACGCCATCACGCTGGCGATGGGCAATGCCACCGCGGATCGACAGTGCGCCACCGGCGACGTCCGCGACGCGCCAGCCGCCGCCGAGGGTGCCCACGATCGCGCTGTTCTCGTCCACGCCAAACCCTCCCACGAGTCTGCTTGGCTGGAACAACGGATCGTGAGTGACCTCGATGGATCCACCCAGGGTGTTCGGCCCGTTCAGCAGCGACCCGAGCCCTCTGACGATGACCAGCCGGTCAGCCCCGTTGATCGGGATGACCGACGGGTCGGTGCGGTGATCCCAGCCGAGGGTGATCGGGACGCCGTCGAGGAGTACGGCGGCCTGACGAGATTCGGACCCGCGAACGGAAAGCTCCTTCTCACCGCGCGAATTCTGGCGAACGTGCACGAAGGGCGATTCGAGCAGCGCCTGGTCGAGCAGCGGCGCGGGCGACGACCGTAGTTCGGCCGGTCGAACGACGACAGCGCTGGCACCCCCCACCACGCCAGCCGAGCGCGCACCGCTGACGGTCACGCTCTTCAGGCGTCGCGCGGTGGAGTCGGCACGCGAGGTATCTGCTTGCGCTTCCATCATTTCGGGAGCGAGCACGAAGCTCATTACAATCAGTGATCGTCGAATCACGAAAGCCTCATTGGTGCGGGGGTCAGACCCGGGGTCAGACCCGGGGTCAGACCCGGGGTCAGAACCCAAGTAATGAATAGTTCATGAACGCGTCAGTATCGTTGCGCGTTGGCGGTCCGGGCAAGCTCCGCGGGACGAAACGGACCCGATTCCCTAGGTCGTGGGCTGAACCGGGACCGTTAACCGGAATTCGGTGCGACCCGGCCGCGAGTCCACCAATTCGACCCGGCCGCCGTGCACGTCCGCGATCCGGCGGGCGATGGCGAGGCCGAGCCCCGCGCCACTGGTCTGCGAATTGTCGTGACGGGCGCGGGATGCGTCGACCTGAAAGAATCGCTCGAAGACGCGCGCCCTCGCCTCCGCGGGGATTCCGGGGCCAGCGTCGATCACCGCGACCGCGCATTCGCCGTTGTGACGGCTCATGTCCACCTCGACCGTCGATCCATCCGGCGAATGCTTGATGGCGTTGTCGAGGAGGTTCAGCAGGAGCCGGCCAAGGAGATCGGCGTCACCGACGACCTGCGCCTCGACCACGTTGGTCAGCGCGACGCGAATCCCGCGCCGATCGGCCAGGGGACGCACGCCCCGGGTTGCGTCGTCCACCACGTCCTCGAGATAGAGCGGCGCCCGATGGACGACGAGATGCCCGGCGTCGGCGCGAGCGAGCAGGAACAGGTCGTCGACGATCCTCGTCAGGCGGCGGGCGGCGTCCTGGATGATGACGACCGACTCGCGATATTCCTCGTTGGTGCGCATCGGCCGCGACAGCGTCACGTCGGCTTCGGTCCGGACAATGGCGGTCGGCGTGCGCAGCTCGTGCGAGGCGTCGGCCATGAACCGGCGCTGCTGCTCGAACGATCGCTCCAGCCGGTCGAGCAGATCGTTGATCACGCGCGCGAGCCTGACGAGTTCATCGCCGCCGCTGACGGGGAGGCGCTCGTGCAGGTTGGTCGCGCTGATCTCGGCGGCGTACGACGCCATCGACGCCACCGGCCGGAAGCTCCGGTCAGCCAGGAAGTATCCGCTGGTGGCCGCCACCAGGATCAGCAGCGGAATGGCGATGACGAACATGCGGCGGATGCCGGCCATCATCCGCTCGGCTTCGCGGAGCGGGTACTGGCCCGTCAACGTGTACCGCTGGCCGTCGACGTCCAACGGCTGCACCCGAAGCAGGTGTTCGCCGTCCGTCGACTGGAGGCGCATCGACCGCGGTTCCGATCCGGCGCTGGTGCGGGCAAAAACGAGGACGCTCTCGTCAGGCACGCCGACGGTGCTGTCGCTGGTGAAGTCCCCGCGCGCGACGACCTGGCCGGCGGGATCGGTGATCAGGATGTGGAGCTCGCGGAACCGGACTTCGGCCACGGTGGCGCGCATCGCGTCGCGGATGGAGAGTCCGGCGCGACGCTCGGCGCCCAGCTCGCGGGTGAACGCGCCTAACGCCTCGCCGATGAACCGGTCGGTGCTGCTGACCAGGGCGCGCGAGAACGCCACGTACGACACGATCGCGAAGATGGCGAGGGGGAGCCCGAGCAGGATCGCGTACCAGAGGGTGAGGCGGACGCGGATCGAGGAGGGCCAGGACATTCGGTAGAAGCGTGGTGTGGGGTGTAGGGTGTGCGGCGGATCCTACTCGCGGCGGGGGGCGGCGCGTTTTCTCTGCCTCGGCTGTGGCGCCGCACGAGGGACTTCCAGGATGAAACCGACCCCACGAATCGTGCTGAACAGGGCGACGCGTTCGCCTTCATCGATCTTCCGACGGATACGACCCGCGTACACGTCGATGATGTTCGAGTACGAATTCTGGTGATCGTCCCAGACGTTTTCCATCAACTCGGCGCGCGTCACGACGCGACCGGCGTTGCGGGCGAGGTAGGTGAGGAACGCATACTCGCGGGAGGTGAACGAGATCTCGCGACCGCCGCGGGTCGCGACGCGACGCTGGCTATCGAGCACCAGGTCGCCGACCGCGAGCCTCGAAGTAAGTGTGTCCCCGTGCCGCCGGTCGAGTGCCCGGAGGCGGGCCAGCAGCTCGCCGAAGTCGAACGGTTTCGTCAGGTAGTCGTCGGCGCCAGCGTCCAATCCGGCGATGCGCTGTTCGACCGCGTCGAGCGCCGTCAGCATGAGAATGGGAACGCGGCTGCCGTGCGTGCGGATTGCCCGGCAGACCTCGATGCCGGTCTTCCCGGGCAGCAACACGTCGAGAATGATGCCGTCGTAGTCGTGCTCAAGCGCCAGCGCCAGAGCCTGGGTGCCGGTTGTGGCCTGATCGACCTCGTGCGACGCCTCGCGGAGCCCCCGCGAGATCGAAGTCAGGAGCTGGCGGTCGTCTTCGGCGAAGAGCAATCGCATGGCCTAACGACGGGACGGGACGAGCGGCGGCGGGTTGTTGTCCGGCACCGGCCGCTCGAAGCTCTGGCGGATCGATTCCCAGTCCGGTCCAAACAACCCGGAACCTTCGGATGCGTTCGCGTACACGGCCGCGTTCCACTGCGGCGGCTCGACGCCCAGCAGGTTGTGGACGAAAAAGTCCCACATCTTCCGGTCGCCGTACGCGGCGCTGGGGCCGCGACGCCCACCGCCGTGCTCTTCGCCCGGCATAACGAGCAGGTCGAACTGCTTGTTCGCCTTGATCAGCGCGTCGACGACCTGCATGGTCGAAGAGGGGTCGACGTTGGTGTCGAGCTCGGGCAGGACCAGCAGCAGCTTCCCCTGCAGCTTGTGCGCGTGGGCAACGTTCGAGCTGGCCTCATACTCCGGCCCGATCGGGTAACCCATCCACTGCTCATTCCACCACACCTTGTCCATCCGGTTGTCGTGGCAGCCGGCGAAGGCTACCGCGACGTGATAGAACTCGGGATGGAACAGCAGCGCGCCCATCGCATTCTGGCCGCCGGCCGAACCGCCGAAGATCCCGACCCGCGAAATGTCGTACCACGGATTCTTCGCCGCGTACGCCTTGTGCCAGAGGATGCGATCGGGGAAGCCGGCGTCGCCGATGTTCTTCCAGGCAATATCGTGGAACTGGCGGCTGCGATTCGCCGTGCCCATACCGTCGATCTGCACGACGACAAACCCCAGCTCGGCGATCGACTGCATGTTGTAGTGCGGCGAGAAACTCTTCGGCACGAACGAGCCATGCGGTCCCGCATAGATGTACTCGATGACCGGATACTTGCGGCGCGGATCGAAGCGAGTGGGCCTGACGACGACACCGTAGATATCGGTGGTGCCATCGCGTCCCTTCGCGACGAACACTTCCGGCGCGCGCCATCCAGCCTTTGCCAGTTCCGCGGTACTTCCCTTCTCCAGCTCGAGCAGCACCTTGCCGTCGGATGCACGACGCAGTTGCGCGACAGGCGCCATGTCCACGCGCGAAGCAACGTCGACGTACAACTCGCCGTCGGGCGAATACGTGACCTCGTGATCGGCCCGTGAATCGGTCAGTGGCTTGAGTCCAGTGCCGTCGAAGTTGATGCGATAGAAGTGCGCGAAATACGGATCCTGCTTCGGGTCCATGCCACCGGCGCTGAAATAGATCTGACGCTTCTCCACGTCGACGCGCTGCACCGCACGCACGACGAACTCGCCTTTCGTGATCTGGTTCTTCACCTGGCCGGTGGCGCCGTCGTAGAGGTACAGGTGCGCCCAGCCGTCGCGCTCCGACAGCCAGATGATCTCTCGCCCGTCGTCCGGATCGTTACGATAGACACGGCCGCCGCCGTCGAGCGTTCCCGACGCGCGCCGATAGTCGATGAACGTCGCCGACTGCTCGTCGATCAGCGCACGCGCCTGCCCGGTCGCGGCGTTGACCTCGATGATGCGGTACCGCTGGTGGCCGCGCTGGTTGTACTCGAAGGTGAAGGCGCGCGAGTCGCGCCGCCAGGACAATCCGCCGAGGTTGTACGGATCAGGGAAGAGCGTGTTGTCGACGTTGGTCTGCTTCCGGTTCTCGACGTCGAACAGCGTCGGCTGCTGCAGATCGAGCACGTCGCCGGGCTTGGCATAGAAGCGCTCGAAGTATTTCGGCTGGACCTGGTCCGGCGGCGACGACACCACGTAGCGCACCATGCGCTGGTAGCCCGGGCGGACGCGCCAGGCCGCGAGATGCTTGCCGTTAGGCGACCACTCCAGCGACTGGCGCGTGTACGGGTTGCCTTCGGAACCGTCGCGGCTCAACGCAGTGCCCGTAGCCGTATCCTGGCCGGTCGCCCGGACCCAGACGTTGTAGTTGTTGATGTAGGCGATCTGCTTGCCGTCGGGAGATACTTCGCCCGTGTCGGGACGCGACGCCGCGCCACCGCCACGCCCACCGCGACCTGCACCCGTTCCCGCGGGACCTCGGCTGCATGAATAGTCCACGATCGAGCACGTCAGCGGCTGGTTGTTGACCGTAACCGCGATGGCCT
>CAMPKM010000227.1 GCA_946887155.1 uncultured Gemmatimonadota bacterium | reverse complement strand
GATATTGATCACACCCGCCACCGCGGCGTCGCCATGCAACGCCGACGAACTGCCGCGAACAATCTCGATCGATTCAATGCTGGCCAGGGGCGGTAACAGTTCCCAGGCAATCGTCCCGTTATGCGCCTGGTTGACCGGGCGGCCATCGACCATCACCTGCACGTATTCCGCCTCACCCCCACCATAGAAGCCGCGCACCATGAGTTGTGGGTCTCGCCCTGAACCATCGAAGTCCACGACCGCGATGCCGGGCACCTGCCGAAGCACATCGGCGACCGTCGCATAGGGAAGGCGCGCCAGGTCCGCCCACGTCAGCCGGGTGACCGCGGCCGTCGACTGGTTGATCGGCGTTCCGGCACGCTCGGCGGCGACGACGATAGCGCGCAGCGTCGGAACGGTATCGGTCCCCTGGGCCGCCAGGCTGCCTGACGACAGGAGCAGCGCAAGAACGTACTTCACACGCGGAGTGACTTGAACCGCCTGGCCTGCTCCTCGATCGCTGACTCCGTCGCCAGGCGCTCGATACTCGACGCCCCGAAAAATCCGGCGACGCCACGCGTGCGCTCCAGGACGTACTGCGCGTCGTCAGGCGTCGCGATCGGCCCGCCGTGACAGAGCACGATCACGTCCGGGTTCACGCGCTTCGCGACATCGTGCATTGCCTGCACGCGCTCCACCGCCTCATCGAGCGACATGGCCGCCGTCTTCACGCCTATCGAGCCGGCGACAGTCGTGTTGACGTGCGCCACCACGACGTCCGCGCCGGCCTTCGTAAAGCGCTCGGCGGTATCCTCGTCGAATACGTACGGGCACGTCAGCATCCCGAGCTCGTGGGCAGTGGCGATCATGTCGACCTCGAGCTGGATGCTCATGCCTGTTTCCTCGAGGATCTGGCGGAACTGGCCATCGATCAACCCGACCGTCGGGAAGTTCTGTATCCCGTCGAAGCCGAGCCGTTGGAGCTCGGGGAGAAAGACACGCATGAGACGGAACGGATCGGTGCCGCACACGCCCGCCAGCACCGGCGTGTTCTTCACCACCGGCAGCACCTCACGCGACATCTCGACGACGATGGCGTTTGCGTCACCGTAGGGCATCATGCCTGACGCGCTGCCGCGACCAGCCATGCGGTAGCGGCCCGAATTGTAGATGATGATGAGGTCGACACCGCCGCGTTCAGCGAACTTTGCGGATATGCCGGTTCCGGCGCCGGCGCCAATGATCGGCTTGCCGGCGGCGACCTGGGCACGTAATCGCTCGAGTGACTGCTGGTATGGAATGAATGGCATCGACTCGTCAGGCTCGTACGGGCATGAGCGCCAGCAGCTCGTCGGCCAGCGCGTGCGCAAACTCGGGATCGTTGATGTGTGCGTCAAGCTCGCGAACGCGAATTCCGTCACGCAGCGAGTCCCGGAGCGAACCGAAGAGCGCGGCATCCGCGTCAGGATCGTGGAAGGGTTGCCCCTCGCGATCGATCATGCTCACGCCTTTCAACGGCAGCAACACGACCGTTGGCCCCGTCGCCTCATTCAGCTGCGCAGCGATGCGACGACCTATCTCTCGGCACTCGTCAGGCGTCGTCCGCATCAGCGTCACGCTCGGGTTGTGCTCGTAGAGATTGCGATCGCGAAAGGGCTCCGGCACCGAGTCCATCCCGCCGAAGTTCACCATGTCCAGGGCCCCAACGCTCACGACCTGGGGCACACCCTTGCGGCCCGCAGCGGACAGCCGAGCCGGTCCGGCGGTCAGAACACCTCCGACCACTTCGTCCGCCCACTCGGTCGTCGTGACGTCGAGGACACCGGCGAAATATCCGTCGTCGATCAGGCCTTCCATCGCGCGCCCGCCGCTGCCGGTCGCGTGAAAGACGAGCACGTCGTAGCCAGCCGCCTCGAGTCGCTCGCGCGCGGCGGTGACGCACGGTGTCGTGACCCCGAACATGGTTGCGGCGATGAGTGGGCGACTTTCTTCGGCCGGGATGTCGGTGCTCAGCATGCCCGCAACCGCACCGGCGGCGTTGGCAAGTATGCGCCGGGACAGCGGATTCAGGCCGGCGATGTCCACCACCGAGTACATCAGCGTGATGTCCTTGATGTCGACGTAAGGCGCGACGTTGCCTGACGCCATTGTCGAGACCATGACCTTGGGAACGCCGACCGGGAGTTCGCGCATCGCGGCGGTGATCATGGCGGTGCCGCCGCCACCGCCGAGTCCCAGGACGCCCTGAAAGCGGTCCGCGGCGAAAAGCTCACGCGTCCACGACCGGGCACCAGCGAGCATGACGCTGATGGCTTCGCCACGATCGGCACGCATACGGAGCGATTGCAGCGATGAACCACCGCGCGTTGCAACCTCGGCGGCGCTGATGTCAGGCACGAAAGCGGGAGCGCCGGCAATGCCGAGGTCCATAACGAGTGTGGCGAGACCTCGCGCGTGCAGCAGGTCCCGCACGAACTCGTATTCGGTGCCCTTCGTATCGAGCGTGCCGATCAGGAGGACGGTTTTCATTCCGCCGGCGCGAACGTCATCGGCGAGCGAAGCGTTCGCCATGGCTCGTCCTCATGCACATCGACCAGGGCCGGCCCCTCGAACTTTGCCGGAGAGAGGATCGCCAGGAACACCAGCACATCGGAGCCCGCGTTGTACGTCCCGTGCACCACATCCATCGGAATGTGTGCCATGTCGCCGGGGCCAAGGAGACGTTTCTCACGATCCACCCATTGCTCAGCGGTGCCGGAGATGACGTAGATGATCTCTTCCATCGTCGGGTGTCGATGGAACTGGTGAGCAGTGCCCGCCGGCATCAGGACGCGGACCATGAGCAGGTGCTCGGCGTCGGTCAGGCCGGGTCGGCACATCCACTCGTGAGGCCCCCAGGGAGAGGGCTCCACCTGCAACTCGGTTCGCGTGATGAAGCGTGCAGGCATTGGCGACGAGAACGGTTAGGGCAGGAACACGGAAACAACCTGACGTCGGTGCCGTTGTAACTAAGCCTCCCGCTCGGAGATTCGTAAATGGAAACGCTGCGCCAGGATGTCCGTTTCGCCCTTCGCGCCTTTGCCAGGCGACCGGGGTTCAGTCTCTCCGCCATCCTCAGTCTGGCCATCGGCATCGCCGCCAGCAGTGCGGTGTTCAGCCTGATCAACGCGGCGCTCTTCAAGCCGTTGCCGGGCGTAAGCCGGCCAGAACGACTGGTCGAAATCGCGCGCGACGTCGGCTCGGAAACCGGCGACGTTACCTGGGAGGTGTTTTCGCGACTACGTCAGGAACGCGCGGTGCTCGAGGACGTGAGTGCGATGGCCCTTGTCTCGGCGTCAATCGCCGGAGCAAACGAACCAGTCGCCCGCGGTGGATTGGCGATAACCGGCAACTATTTCGACCTCCTCGGCGTCCGTGCGGCACGCGGCCGTCTGTTCATGCCTGACGAGGCTTCATGGCCGGCGATCGCACCGCTCGTCGTCATCAGTCACGACACGTGGCAGCGCGAATTCAATGGACGGGAGGATATCATCGGCCAGGTGGCGCGGGTCAATGGCGTGCCCCTGGAGATCATCGGCGTCCTGCCGGAAGGATTCGGTGGTCATCACACCGGACTCCTGCTCGACGTCTTCCTGCCGATCGGTCTGGCGGTACCTGGGCTACCGGCGGCTCAGTCGCTTGCAACGCCAGGTGCCAGCTCAGTTGAGATGCTCGGGCGCCTGGCTGCTGGCACCAGTACGACAGTGGCAGCGACGCGCCTTTCCCAGGTCGCCGACCAGCTTCAACGCGAGACGTCGAGCATCGCGCCGCTGCATGCCTACGAGATCGACGTGAGTGCCTGGGGTCCTCTGCCGGCCAGCGTACGGGTTCCGGTGGCCGCCTTCCTGTCGGTGCTGTTGGTACTCGTTGGACTCGCGCTGGCGATGGCGTGCGCCAACGTCGCCACGGTACTGCTTGCGCGCGCCGTCGATCGCCAACGTGAACTCGCCGTGCGGAGGGCGATCGGCGCTACCCGCTGGAGACTCGTCAGGCAGCTGGTGACGGAGGTGTCGGTCCTGTTCGTCTTCGCGGGGATTGCCGGCGTAACGTTCGCCATGTGGGCGACCGGCCTGCTCGGCGGCATCGTCCCGCCAATTCCAGTTCCGGGTCGTCTGGGCGCCGATTTCGGATTCGACTGGCGCGTCGCCGCGTTCGCTACGGTACTCACGCTGGGAGCCGCGTTCGTGTTCAACCTGTTGCCTGCGCTGACGGCGACACGGTTTGACGTCGTGACGTCGCTGCGGGAGGCAGGTGGGACCGATTCGCGCTTACGCGTCAGGCTCCGGTCGATGCTGGTCGGTGTTCAGGTGGCGGTCACCTGTGTGCTGCTATTTGCCACGACGATGTTCGGTCGCGCGCTGGGAACCATGAAGGAGCTCCGGCCCCAGTGGAACGTGGACAACGTGCTCGTAAGCTCGATCGACCTGGAACTGAGTGGCACCACGAGCGAGGCTGGCAGGGTGTTCCAGGAAACGGTCCGGAACCGGATGGAGGTCCTTCCCGGGGTCGAATCGGTGGCCTGGGCCAGCAAGCTGCCCATCGGTGGACGGTCGACCCTGGGCCCCCTGCTCCCGTTAGGCAGCGTTCCTGGTGGCAGCGCCGGAAATATTTACGGCAGCTTCAACCGCGTGTCGCCGGGATTCCTGCGGACACTGCAGATCCCCTTGCTCAAGGGCCGCGACTTCACCGACCTGGATCGTGCCGGCGCTCCCGGCGTCGCCGTCCTCAACGAGTCGATGGCGAGGACCTTGTTCGGCTCCGGCGAGGCGTTGGGCCGCCGCTTTTCGACCGGGCAGGGCGAATACGGGCGGGAATTCGAGGTCGTCGGGATCGCGGGTGAATCACGGATCGGCGCGCCGGGGCAGAAGCCGGAGAACTTCTTCTACGTCCCGTTGGCGCAGATGTACAATGCTGCCGTCCATCTCCACGTCCGCACGCAGCCGGGGCTGGAGACTCAGGTCGCGGCGGCGGCACGGGCCGTGCTGCGCGAGGAGTCGGCGTCACTGCCGGTCGGGCCGTTCCGGCCGATGACCGAGGTGCTCGACGTCTACCTGTTACCGCAGCGCCTTGCTTCGTGGGTGGCTGCCGTGATGGGTGCCTTTGGCCTGATCCTGGCCGGCGTGGGCATCTACGGCGTGGCCGCGTTCACCGCCAGCCGGCGCAGCAGGGAAGTCGCGATCCGCCTGGCGTTAGGCGCGACGGAGCGTGACATCACGCGACTGCTGGTTGGTCGCGGAGCCCGCGCGCCACTGGTCGGGATGATGCTCGGACTTCTCCTCGGGGTTGGGCTGTCGTTCGGCGCGGCGACGGTCGTTCCCGGTATTCAGGCTGGTGATCCGGTGGCCATGCTGACCGTTGCCATCGGGATTTCGATCATCTCGGCTCTGGCCCTGACGATGCCGGTGCGCGTCATGTTGCGCCGCTCGCCGATGGGCAGGCTGCGGGAGGAGTAACCTGGCGGTTCTTGTGGTGTGACGCGTGGCGCGGAAACTTTCGGCATGAACATGCTCATCAGGTCGATCGAAGGCGAATACCTCCGCTACAAGGCGCTCG
>CAMPKM010000226.1 GCA_946887155.1 uncultured Gemmatimonadota bacterium | reverse complement strand
CATCACTGTTGCGCGCCAATGCGACCGCTTCGGCGATCCGGGCGCTCGACTCGTCAGGCGCGCCGGCGTCCCAGACCATCCGCAGGCGGGCGTTCCCCGTGCTCTCGAAGTACTCGAGCCGGAACGCGTGCTGGCCGGCCGCGAGGTTGGCGTCGGCGAGGGTGGTGTGGTACGACTCCTTCTTCCAGTTGTCGATCACCAGCCGGCCGTCGATCCAGAGCCGATAGCCGTCGTTGCCTTCGATGCCGATTCGCTTCACGCCGCCCGCGGGGACGCGCAACGTTCCTTTCCAGCGGCCGGAGTACCAGTCGTAGGGGATCCCACGCCCAGGTGAGTTGAGCGTCCAGCGGAAATCGATGCGCGGGTCGACCCGCGTCAGGCGCGGCGGACCGGCGAGCCGGTTGTTGTCGAAGTACTCGCCGTCGATGCCGGCACCCTGGTTGCCCGGCCGCGTGAAGTACTCGTCAGGCACGACGACCGGCGACGCGGGGAGGCGGCCCGGCCCTGGGGCATGCCGCACCGCCGCCGACGGCCCGGCTGCCGCCCGGATACCATCGAGGATGGAGACCGGCGCGACGCCGCGTTCGCTGTAGCCGCCGAGTCGCGCTTCGGTGGCGTCCGGGCCGATGACGGCGATCGAGCGTACACCCGGCCTCAGCGGAAGCGAGCGATTGCTGTTCCTCAGCAGCACGACCGATGCTGCCGCTGCCTCACGAGCGAGGCGAAGATGCGCCGGGCTGCCATTGACGGCCACCGCACTGTCGGCGTTCGCGTACGGCTGCTCGAAGAGACCGAGCTGGAACTTGGCGCGCAGGACCCTGAACACGGCGCTGTCGATGATGGCCGGATCGACCATTCCGGTGCGAACGGCTTCCCAGTAGTTCCGGTGCTGCGGCCACGTGGACTGGAAGACGACATCGAGCCCTGATTCCCAGGCGTGCTTCGCGGCGGTCGGTGTATTGGGCTCCGTATGGTGCAGGATCGTCGCGCCGCCGGTCGCCGCCGCATCGGAGATGACGAACCCCTGGAAATTCCAGTCGCGCTTCAGGATGTCGGTCAGCAACCATCGATTCTGCGTGGCTGGTGATCCGTCGACCGAGTTGTACGCGGTCATGATCGATCGCGCCCCGGCATTCCTGACCGCCGACTCGAACGGGGGGAAATGCAGCTCATCGAGCTGCCTCACGCTCAGGTCGATCGGATAGCTGTCCCGTCCCCCATCTCCCACGTTCGCCACGAAGTGCTTTGGCGTGGCCACGATCCCCTCGCGCTCGAACGCGCGGACGAAGCCATCACCGAACAGTGTGCTCAGGAACGGATCTTCACCGTACGTTTCCTCGACACGTCCCCACCGGACGTCGGTGGCGATGTTGACCACCGGCGAGAGCGCCTGACGAATCCCGCGGGTGCGGGCCTCGCGGGCCGCGGCGCGCGCGACCCGGTTGGCGAGGGCGGTATCCCACGTCGCAGCGAGACCGATGGCCTGCGGAAACATCGTCGCACCCGGCGCCATCAGGCCGTGCAGTGCTTCCTCGAACGGGATGATCGGGATGCCTGTCCGCGTCCGCTCGACGAAGTAGCGTTGGATCTTGTTGATCTTCTCCGTATGCTCGCGCACCAGCACGGGGGCGTCGGCCCGCCGGCCCTCCGGCAACCGGATCTGCAGGCCAAACGATCCGTTGGAGTAATCGTGGGTCGAGTCATCGAGGCTGCCGGGGCTCATGTAGAGCTGCCAGAACTTCTCCTGCATCGTCATACGGCTGACGAGGTCACGGGCACGCACGTCCGGCGAAAGCGACGCATTGCGGTAGGCCGGCCGATCCTGCGTCAATGCCATGATGGTGAGCGCGCCCGGCATCAGCAGCAGCAGCGCGATGGTTGAACGACGCATCGATCAGTGCGGACCTGGTGAGCCGGGCGATCGTTGCACGCCGCGGAGCATCTCGAGGCGCAACTCGGCCCAGCCATCGATCTGGAAATACTGGACCCGGATGTCGTGCGCGCCGCCAGTGAGCGGTGCGTAGTCGATCTCCGAGCCGTGGAGGTCCCATTTGTCGATGACCATCTGCCCGTCGACGAACACCCGGATGCCGTCGTCGCTGATGGTTCGCAGCGTGTATTCCCCGGGCGGAAGCTGGACCCGACCGCTCGCCTCGAGTGCGAAACGGGCCTGGGGGAGCTCGGCAATCGTGGGGCGGAACCACATGAAGTCGAGCCTGGGCATCTCACGCTCGAGGATCCGCGGAGCGCTCGTCAGGCGCTGCCAGTTCCCGTCGCGGCGCGGATCGAGTGAGTCGGCCCACGCCCAGGCGCGCACCTGCCAGGCTATCGGCGGTTCCCACCGGCCGTACGAGAAGCGCACCGGCACTCCCGCTGCACGTCGCTCGCCGCCGGACGAAACCGTGGCCGTCCCGCGGTATTCGAGCGTCAATTCCCACGTGCCTGACGAGTCGGGCAGCGGCGTCACGCGAATGGTGTCGCCGATCCTGCCTGACGAGGCGGAGATGTCCCGCAATCCGGTTCGCGACGCGATGGTCCAGGTTCCGGGAGGGCCAAGTACCGCAAGCCTGAGCGGTGCGGCGTGCGTGCTGTCGACCGGCCAAAGCTTCGGGTATCGATAATCGTACGGCCCCCACTCGTCGACGACGATGGCGGATCGATACCGGCGCTGGACGGGTTGGCTCGGGATGCTTCGTTCGACGCCCGGCAGTTCCGGCACGAGATACGCATACTCGGGTGGTACGGTCGGTATGTCCCCGCACGACGAAGTGGTGCGCGACGCACCAGAGGAATCGATCGTCGCTGTCGACGTATTCGCGACCTGGAACTTTCGCGTGATCACATCGAATTCATTGCGCGCGATCAGGTAACTCCGGCTTCGTGTGTCACGGTACTTCGGGTATCCCCAGTCCGACGGCTGGATGCTGTCGGCCCAGAGACGAATGGCGGTCGAGTCGCGCAGGAACTGGTTGGCCACGATCGTGTTCCCCTGGCCGTGCTCGATCGCGATCCCCCAGCGATTGTTTGCGAAACAGTTGGCGACAATGGCCGATTCGAAGCTGTAACCGCCCCACAATCCGTACTCGTTGCCTTCGGCGATGTTGGCCAGGAACGCATTGCGACTGAACGTTGCCTCGATGCCGTTGGCCGGCGCAAAACTCACGTCGTTCGCGTAGAACACGTTGTCGTTGGCGCCACCCTGGCCGGTGTTCATGGTGTAGTTCCCGGCCCAGAGAAAGACGCCGTCACCGCCGTGCGTCATCGAGTTCAGCGCGACGATATTGTTGTTGCTCTGTTCGTACATGAGCAGCGCAGCGGAATCCTGCCCGCGGCGATAGAAGCCGTGGCTGTACCCGCGCACATTGAAGTCGAGCGAGTTGCGGACGATGATGTTGTCGCTCGATCGATACAGCCCGATGCCGAGTCCCGAGTTGAACGAGAAGTTGTTGTCGCGAACCGTCACGTGATCCACGCGGTTCATCAGCAGGGCGTTCATGCCCTGCGTGACGACATTCGACTGGATCACGCCGCCGCTCACATTGTCGAGATAGATCGCGGCGCCGAACCGCATCCATTCATTGCCTTCGTTGTTGTGGAACGACAGCCAGTCGAGGAGACTTTCATGTTCCACGAGACTGAACAGCCTCGGCTTCCAGTTATGACTCAGGTCGGATGAGCGGATCTCCAGCCCGCGCGTCCCGCGAGCAAGAATCCCGATCTTGTAGCCGCGAACGCGGGCGCCGACGATCCGGATGTGCGATCCGCCCTCGATCCGGATCGCCACTCCCTTCGCCACATCGGGGTCTGACCCCACTGCAGTGCCTTCGAGGATGACGCCGGTGAGGTCGATGGTGAGGCTGTCGCCTCGAATAACCATGATCGCGGAGTCGGTGTCCGCGGGCGCTGGGAGCCGATAGGTCCCGGGCCGGAATTTCGTGGAGCGGGTGATGATCGTGCCGGCCCGCAACTCCTGTAGCGCACGGCCTGCAGGGCGTTGCGCGGTCGCGAGGGCGGGTGAAATCGCCAGGGCCAATGCTGCTGCGCCTATCCACGAAGTCGCGCGCCGATGCGTAGATTCCGCCAAGGCCGCCTCGGAGAATGCACGCTGATGGACTCGCCAGCTCATTCGAACGTTCGCTCGCTCAGACGGGTCGTTGTAACGACCGGCGCTGCTTTCCTGTTGTCGGTCGCGAATGGCTGCGGCGAACGCGAGCCAACGATCCCGGACCGGCTGGACGACAGCACCTTCTGGGCACTGGTCAATGGGCTGTCTGAGCCAGGCGGATATTTCCACTCGGATAATTTCGTCTCGAACGAACTGGGATTTCAGTATGTGATCCGGGAAATGCTGTCTGCCGTCGGCACACATGGTGTGTACGTGGGCGTCGGCCCGGACCAGAACTTCACTTACGTGACGGCGCTCCAGCCCCGGATCTCGTTCATCGTGGATATCCGGCGCCAGAATATGCTGCAGCACCTGATGTACAAGGCGCTCATCGAGATGTCGAGTGATCGTGACGACTTTCTCGAACGCCTGTTCTCCAGGAGCTGGAGTATCGAGCCGCCGTCTGGCCTGAAGGCTGACTCGCTCTTCTCGCTGCTGGCGTCGTTGCCGCGCGATTCCGTGCAGTACCAGGCGAACCTGCATGCCATCTTCGACCGCCTGACGCGACATCACAACTTTGCCCTGGAGCCGTTCGACAGCGCGACCATTCAGTACGTCTACAAGGCGTTCTTTGATGCGGGTACGGCGCTGACCTATTCGTCCTCGTCGATCCAGGGCTGGGGTGGTCGCGGTATGCCGACGTATCGCATGCTGATGACCGCCACTGACCAGGACCTGAGCAACCAGTCCTACATGGGGAGCGATGAGAATTTCGCGATCCTCAAGGACCTTCAGGAACGAAACCTGATCGTGCCCGTGGTTGGTGACTTTGCCGGTCCAAAGGCACTACAGGCCGTGGGTGACTGGCTGCGTGAGAAGAACGCCTCGGTCGACATTTTCTACGTGTCGAACGTGGAGCAGTATCTCTTCCAGCAGGGGGACGCCTGGGAGCGATTCTACGGCAACGTGTCGGACATGCCGCGGGACCGGAAGGCGCTGTTCGTGAGATCGGTGTCGAACCGCGGCTGGCGTCCGCGCCAGCACCCGTACGCGCGTTCGTCCTCGGTGACGTCGTCGATAGAAGAAGTCCTGGGCTTGTTCAGGACCGGGCGGCTTCAGTCGTATGCCGACATACTTGATCTGTCGAGATAGAGCGAACTGGATTCGCGGCAGGTAGATCGAGGCGGATCGCGCGGTAAGGTCAAAAGCTGGAGAATCGAGTCTTCGCGGATGAAAGGGCGTAGTCAACGCGGATAGGGCTCAGTGACTGGGGCTCAGCTTGGTCGCGGTCACGACGAGTTTTCGGCCGTAGAGGGCTACTGAGGAGTTCTGGCGGGCCGCGAGAGGGCTCGAACCTGACCCCATCCACGTCGCGAGGCGGATGAACGGCACGAGAAGGGCGAGGAGCACCGACGACGTTTGAATCTTGTCGGTCTGGAGCCCGGTCAACCGCAGGCCGTGCTGCGAAAGCATCCACTCATAACGATTGACCGAAAACGG
>CAMPKM010000225.1 GCA_946887155.1 uncultured Gemmatimonadota bacterium | reverse complement strand
CCGAGAATGCCAACCCACGCCTGACCAACAGCACGATCATCAGCAACACCGATGCGCGTGAAGCCGAGCCGGTCACGCCCAAGGAAATCGGCGGGGACCACTTCCGCTCCAGCGCCGTCTTCCTCACCCACGAGCATCCGAAGCAGACGGAAGGCTCGGACGTCCGGGTCGGCACGTCGCTCGACCAGATCTACGCGCAACGGTTCGGGCAGGAGACGCCAATTCCCTCGATGCAGCTCTGCATCGAGAACGTCGACCAGGCCGGTGGCTGCGCCTATGGCTATGCCTGCGTCTACACGGACTCGATCAGCTGGGCGTCACCGAACGAGCCGCTCCCGGTGATCCGGGACCCGCGCGTCGCGTTCGAGAAGCTGTTCGGCGTGGGCGGCTCGGCGACCGAGCGTGCCGAGCGGCGCCGCAGCCGTCGCAGCATCCTCGACTGGGTAGCCGGCGAGATGACGTCGCTGAAGACGTCGTTAGGCCCGAGCGACCGCGTGCGGCTCGATCGTTACCTCGAGGATATCCGTGAAGTCGAGCGGCGCATCCAGAGAATCGAGGCCCGCAACACGAGCGGCGAGCCGCGTGAGATTCCCGAAGCACCGGCTGGCGTGCCGGACTCGTTTGCCGAACATGTGCAGCTGATGTTCGACATCCAGGCGCTGGCCTTCGCCGCCGACATCACGCGCGTCTTCTCGTTCAAGATGGGCCGCGACGGCTCGAGCCGTGTGTACCCCGAGAGCGGGTCCGACCGCCCGTTCCATCCGTCGTCGCACCATGGCGGCAACGAGGCGGGCGTCAAGAATTTCCACCTGATCAACAAGTATCACGTCGCCCAGTTGCCGTACTTCCTCGACAAGTTGAAGAGCATCCAGGAAGACGGCGGGAACATGCTCGACAAGACGATGATCATCTACGGCTCGCCCATGGGCGACTCGAACCTGCACAACCATCGGCGGTGCCCGCTGTTCCTCGTCGGCCACGCCAATGGGAAGCTCGACGGCAACCTGCACATCAAGGCGCCGGACGGCACACCCATGTCCAATGCCATGCTGAGCATGCTCCACATGCTCGGCCACGACGACATGAAGGAATTTGGCGACAGCACGGACGCTCTTGCCCTCAATACACATGCCTAACAGCAAGGTCGGAGTTCAGAGGTCGGAGATCGGGGTGCGCCGGCGTTTCTGGTCGGTGATGGCGGCTTCAGGCCTCGCCCTGCTCGTTGGCGCGTGGACTCCGATCGCGGATTCGCCGGTTGCGGATGCCGCCATGCGCGGTGATACGGCGCTGGTCCGCCAGCTCCTGAAGCAGGGCGCGGATGTGAATGCGGCGCAGGGTGACGGCATGACCGCCCTGCACTGGTCCGCGGCGCGCGGCGACGCCAACCAGGTCGCCATGCTCGTCTACGCGGGCGCGCGGCTCGAGGCGAGCACGCGAAACGGGAACTACACGCCGCTGCACCTGGCGGCGCGTGCCGGCCGCGTCGCGGCGCTCAAGGCGCTCCTCAAGGCGGGCGCAGACGCAAAGGCGGCCACGAGCGCCGGCGGTACGACGCCGCTGCATTTCGCGGCCGGGATGGGCAGTACCGAGTCGATCCAGTCGCTCATCGACGCCGGGGTTCCCGTAGACGTTCGCGACAGCGCGTGGTCGATGACGCCACTCATGTGGGCAGCCAATTACGATCGAGTCGATGCCGTGAAGCTCCTGCTGGCGAAGGGTGCGGACATCGAGGCAGTTTCGAAGGTCGAGAGCGTTCCGGAACGCGAGCGCACCGATGCCGCGTCCCGCTCCTTGCGCAATCGGCGCGTACAGGCCCTGGCGCAGGCGGAGCAACCGCCCGGTGGTCGCGGAGGTGCAGCGGGTGGCGGACGCGGAGCTGGTGCCCCGCCGGCACGCGGTGGTGGCGCACCGGCGCAGGCCGCCACGCCGGCGACCCCGCGTCCGGATTCGACAGCTGGCACGGCGCAGACAGATTCCACGCGTACGGACGCAACTCGTCAGGCAGCGCGACCCGACTCGGCATCGAGTACCGATCAGGGTGGGCAGCGTGGTTATCCGGCTCCAGCGGCGAACGCGCAGGAACAGCCGGCGCAGGCTGGCCGGGCTGGACGCGCAGGCGGTGCCGCCGGCGGCCGGGGTGGACGTGGTGGTGACCGTGGCCTGAGCTACGGCGATCTGGTTGGTAGCAAGGGTGGTCTCACACCGCTGCTGTTCGCGGCCCGTGAAGGCAACATGGAGACGGTGAAGGTCCTGCTGGCAGCCGGCGCCCCGATCGGTCAGGCCAGTGGCGGCGACCACACGAGCCCGATGCTGATGGCGGCCATCAATGGTCACTTCGACATCGCGAAGCTCCTGCTCGAGCGCGGTGCGAGCCCGAACCAGGTGAGCGACGCCGGCGCGTCCGCGCTCTACGCGACGATCAACGTGCAGTACGCCGCGAAATCGCTGTATCCGCAACCCACCGCGCAGAAACAGCAGCAGACGACGTACCTCGAGCTGATGGAAGAACTCCTCAAGCTCGGCGCGAATCCCAACGCCAGGTTGTCGAAGCATCTCTGGTACATGTCGTACAACTTCGACCTGCTGGGCGTGAATACGACCGGTGCGACGCCGTTCTGGCGGGCAGCGTATGGCACGGATGTGCCGGCGATGCGCCTGCTCCTGAAGTATGGTGCCGATCCGTCGATCGCGACGAAGAAGCCCGCCGGCCGCCAGCGTGGTGACGATGCACCGTCCGATGACGACGGTGAGGTGAAGGACCCGAGCGGGCTGCCGCCTGTGCCCAATGGCGGGCCTGGTGTCTACCCGATCCATGCCGCGTCAGGCGTCGGTTACGGCGAGGGGTATGCGGCCAATGCACACATGCACGCGCCCGATGGGTGGATCCCGTCGGTCAAGTTCCTGATCGAGGAACTGGGCGTCGACGTGAATTCACGTGACCACAACGGCTTCACGCCGCTCCATCATGCCGCGGCGCGCGGCGACAACGACCTGATCATGTACCTGATGTCGAAAGGTGCCGACATCACCGCGGTAAGCCGTCGTGGCCAGACCGTAGCCGACATGGCCAACGGCCCGGTGCAACGCATTCCGCCGTTCGTGGAAACGGTCGCGCTGCTCGAGAAGCTGGGATCGAAAAACTCGCACAAGTGCAAGTCCTGCTAGATGGCGGTCAGCACAAGGCAGATGGGAGATCGAGGATAAACAGCAAGGGGCCGGTGACCACTGAGCGTGGTTGCCGGCCTTTTTCACGCCTGCGCCGAGGAATCGTTATGCGACTGAACCCCGTGATGTCGTTGCTCCTTCTCCCAGCGTCCCTGGCTGCGGCACAGGGGTCGAGTGAACCCCTCGTCGAGTTCGAGAACATGACGTGGGTCGAGGTCAAAAGCGCCCTCGCGGCAGGCAAGACCACGGCGTTGTACTACACGGGCGGCACCGAACAGCGGGGCCCCCAGAACACGAACGGCGGCCACAATTTCATGGCACGGGCGACGGTGAAGGCGCTGGCGCTCGCCCTTGGCAATGCGATTGCCATGCCCGTGCTGCCGTATACGCCGAACAACGCCAGTGCCACGTTGCCCGGCACGATCGGCCTCACCGACGAGATCCTGTCCGCCATTCTCGAGCGGCTCTCCGAGCAGGCGATTGCCACCGGATTCAGGAATGTCGTGCTGATGGGTGACCACGGCGGGGGCCAGCCAGGTGTGTACGCGCAGGTGGCGGAGAAGCTGACGTCGAAATACGCGGCCCAGGGGATCAAGGTGATCTACGCCGACTCCATATATGCCCCCGCCCAGGACGATTTCGAGAAGCAGCTGCGGGCGGAAGGTTACCCTCCCAGCGGGCACGGCGCATTGTTCGACACCTCGTACATGATCTACGCCTGCGGCGCCGCCTGTGTGCGCATGGACCTGCTCAAGGACGCGTTAGGCGACCCGGTGCGCGTCCGTGGCCAGCCACGCGACACCACCACCCCCCGCAAGAACAACGGCATCACCGGCGACGCGCGCCGCTCGAGCAGGGAACTCGGCGAGCGCCTGTTCAGGATGCGGATCGAGTACGGCACCAGGCAGATCAACCGGATGCTGGGCACGAAGTAGTCGGCGCCAGATCCGGATAATGGGGTCAGACGCCGTTTACTCTCCTTGACTGCTTAGGAGAGTCGTCGTAGCCTTCTCCTAAGTTCTTTAGGAGACCCCATGGCTGACTCGATCCTGCCCGGTACACTCGACCTGCTCATCCTCAAGGCCGTATCGCTCGGGCGGCTGCACGGATACGGCGTTCTGCTGCGCATCGAGCAGATCTCCAGGGGCGGGCTCCTGGTCCAGCAGGGCGCGCTCTACCCTGCCCTGTACCGGCTCGAGCACCAGGGGTTCATCGAGAGCGAGTGGGGCACGTCGGACAACAACCGAAAGGCCAAGTACTACCGCCTGACGAGAGCGGGCCGTCATCGCCTTGGTGAGGAGACAGCGAGTTGGAATCGCGTGGCGCAGGCCATGGGCAGGTCGCTGGCCGCTACGCCCCAGGAGGTCTGATGAGCGCCCTGTCGCGTGTGCGCTCCCTCTGGCGCGGCCTCCGGGCGCGCCTTGCGGTCGAGCGGGACATGTCGGACGAGTTCGCGTCGCACATCGAGATGCGGGCGGCCGACCTGGCGCGAAGCGGCATTACGCCTGACGAGGCCATCCGCCGGGCTCGGCTGGAATTCGGAAGTAACGAGCAATTCAAGGACGAAGGACGCGCCGCGCGCGGCCTCCGGACCACGGACGACCTCCGGTTTTCCTGGCTCGACTTCAAGCTCGGGTTCAGGATGCTGGCCAAGTACCCGATCCTCACCATCGTGGCCGGTTTCGCCATGGCGTTCGCGGTCTGGGTGGGTGTGGGCGCGTTCGAGTTCCTGAACCAGGTCGTGAACCCGCGAGTGCCACTGCCGGGCGGCGACCGGCTGATCGCGATCCGCAACTGGGACCTGAAGTCGAATGGCGACGAGCCGCGCGCGCTGCATGACTACGGCGAGTGGAAGCGCCAGTTGCGCACGGTCGAGGAGTTCGGCGCGTGGCGCGACGTAGATCGCAACCTGGTCCTGGGCGATGGACTGGGCGAGCCAGTCGATCATGTCGAGATGAGCGCCAGCGGATTCCGCCTTGCCGGAATCCCGCCGATGCTCGGCCGCACGCTCGTCGACGGCGATGAGGCTCCCGACGCTCCGGCGGTGATGGTCATCGGCCATGATCTCTGGCAGACGCGTTTTGGCAGCGACTCGGGAGTCGTCGGACGGATCGTCACGCTGGGCGCCGCGCCGGTCGAGATCGTTGGGGTGATGCCGGAAGGTTTTGCGTTTCCGGTCGCGCATAACGCCTGGCGCCCGTTCCGCCTCGATCCCGGCGACTACCAGCCACTCGAGGGTCCCGGCATCAACGTCTTCGCGCGGCTCGCGCCTGGCGCGGGGCTGGCCGAAGCACAGCGGGAGATCGCGTTGCTCGGGCAGCGCGCTTCCGCGGCGTCCCCCGAAACGCATGAATTCCTGCGTCCGCAGGTCGTGCCTTACGCAAACTCGTTTCTCAACATCGGCGGGTGGGCGGCGGTCGGGCTGGTGATGTCGGGGAACCTGTTGCTGGTGCTTCTCCTCCTGCT
>CAMPKM010000224.1 GCA_946887155.1 uncultured Gemmatimonadota bacterium | reverse complement strand
GGTCGAGGCTCTCCGGATCCCACCTGACGGTTCCCGGTTGCACCAACCCGCCTAACCGCAGGGGCACATCGTACGCGGCCGGCCCCCGGGAGAGGAGTTCACCCGGCGTGAGGAAGAAGACGACATTCTTGTCGATGCCTCCATACAACAGGAAGGCAAACGCGGCCACGATCACCACCACCGCGACCACCAGCGCCGATTTCCTGCGTCCAGCCGCACTGCTCATGTTTGCCTCCCATCGCGTGACGCCTCATCGAGGCGCCGCCGCGCGTCGCGCGTGACGCGCATCAGGCGAATGCCGTACCCGATCAAGCCGGCCCACATGACGATGTAGGCGGCAGCAAGGAATCCATTCTGGTCAGGCACGATCGCGGCCCTCCAGCGCAAAGCGCTCGGCGATGTGCTCGGCCGCGCGTTCCGTCTGCGCTGCCTGGTATCGCTTCATGATGAAGTATATGAGGAGCAGGAGGAGCGCGATGCCGTTGGTCCGCAGTCCAATTACGTACTCCGGGTCCACCGTGCTCGGACTGGACTGCATCTGGTGCAACGTCCGCCACCATTTCACGGACATGTACACGATGGGGACGTTGAGCGCCCCCAGCAGGCCGACAGCGGCGCTCCACTGCGCACGCCGGTCGGAGTCCTCCACGAACGACCGCAGGGCGAGGTACCCCACGAAGACCAGGAACAGCACCGCGGTCGACGTCAGGCGCGGATCCCACGTCCACCATACTCCCCAGGTTGGCCGGCCCCAGATCGATCCGAGCGCCAGCGTGAGTCCGGTGAACAACGTCCCGACTTCGGCGGCAGAAGCCGCGAGCAGGTCATGTTTTTCCTGACCCTTCCAGAGGTACAGCAGGCTGGCGACCGCCACGACGAAAAACGCCATGAACGCATTCCAGGCCGACGGCACGTGCACGTACATGATCTTCTGCAGGTCCCCCATGTCCCGGTCGGGGGGACTCGTGAGGACCCCGTGCGCCTGCGCGCCGATGACCGCGACGAGAGCCAGGACGCCGAACCAATCCAGCCACCTTGCCTTCATCACGGCGATGTCGGTCTCCAACGGAACCGCGTGTGTCATGTCAAACCTCGATCACGTGATCGAACACCAGAAACGACGCGACCACGAAGATCACGTCGAACATCGCCAGCAGCCGGATCCAGGCGCCCGCATCCTGCATGGGATCGCCGGCCAGCAACGCCGACGTCGCTTCCGATGACGCCAGCAGTACCGGCACCAGCATGGGGAAGAGGAGCAAGGGCAGCAACACTTCGCGCGCTCGGCTGCGGCTCGCCATCGAAGCATAAAACGTTCCGAGCGCGACAAAACCGATGCTGCCCAGCAGCAGTACACCGGAGGCCGGGAGCCATCCTCCGGGCGCCCTCACCTGGAACAGGACGATGGCGACAGGCACCACGATCGCTTCCACGAGCAGCACGAAGAGGAGGTTCGCCACCAGCTTGCCGGCAAAGATCGTCCACCTCGGCGCAGGATAGAGGAGCAATGGCTCGAGGGCGGCGCCGTCCAGTTCGAGCTGGTACGATCGATTGAACGCCAGCACACCGGCGAACAGGATCGCCAGCCACAACGCCCCGGCGGCGGCGTTCCGCAACGCCTCGGCGTCCGGGCCTAACGCGAAGCCGAAGAGGAGCAGGATCAGGACACCGAGGAACGCCACGGCGTTGAAGCCGGCTTTCGAACGGCGTTCGGTCGTCAGGTCCTTCCAGACGATCGCGCGGACGCGGCGCAGGTCGTGACCCAGGGCCATCAGCGAGCCACCACCGCCGGTTCGAGCTGGGCCTGGCTGCCTGACGAGTCGCCATCGATGACCACACCGCGGCCGAGTTCCACGACGCGATCGAGTACGTGTTCTCCCTGACGGCGATCATGCAGCACGACCAGCGCCGAGCCTCCGTTCGTTCGCGCTTCCTGGATGACGGTGTTCACGAGTTCGATGCCGGCGGGATCGAAGTTGTTGTACGGTTCGTCGAGCAGCAGCAGCCGAGGCGCACCCAGGATCAGCCGCGCCAGCGCCAACCGGCGCTGCATGCCGGCGGAAAATCCCCTGATCCGTTCGTCTCGCGATCCCCAGAGGCCCACGCGCTCGATCGCCGCTGGAATCCGGCCTTCCTCGACACCCAGCATCCGCGCCGCGAACAGAAGGTTCTCGTGCGCCGTCAGGTCGTCGTACAGACCCGGGGCGTGCGCCAGGAACCCGATGTGCCGGCGTACCTCCACGGCGTCCTTGACCAGGTGCTGGCCGAAGACCCAACCCTGTCCAGCCGACGGCCTGAGTGCGGTGGAAACGACGCGCAGCAACGTGCTCTTTCCACTGCCGTTATGTCCCATGATCCCAACGACTTCACCGGGTTCGACGCGGAGCGAAATGCCACGGAGCGCCCAGCGCGTGCCGAACCGGCGCGCGACGCCCTGAGTCAGTAACGGGACTTGTGTGGTGGGGCTCAACGTCGAAAAAACGGGGGGTTGGGAACGCCCTAAACGTACTGTCGAGTCAGGGCAGTTGCCGACGCCAGATCTGCCCCTGATTGACGGTTGACCCGGCCTTTAGCTTGGGCTCGTCCCGACCCCGACTCCGCCGAGTGTCACTTCCCGCCCAACGTCCAGACGAAGTAAAGCTCGCTCGCTCGTTCTATCGGGAGCCGAGCGGCGTCGTGTCGCGCGACCTGTCGTTGAAGGACCTGTCGGCGTGCGTGAAGGACGGACGCGGGCCGCTGTGGGTGGACATCGACACCACCGCTCGCCAGCAGCTTGCGTTGCTCGAGAAGGTTTTTGGTTTCCATCCGCTGGCCATCGAGGACGTGCTCAACCCGAGCAGCCGGGCCAAGGTGGAGGCGTACGACGGCTACCTGTTCGTGGTACTCCGCGCCGTGCGACTGGACCAGGAGACCCCGGATCCGTACGACCTCGAGACCGAGAACGTGCACTTCTTCATCGGGTCGAACGTCCTGGTGACGGCACACAGCGGGCCGTCGAAACTCGTCGACTCGGTGGCGGAGCTGCTGATCCGGAACGGAGACCTGATCGGTCGCGGGCCCGGTCGCCTGGCGCACCAGTTGATGGACGCCGCGGTGGACTCGTTTTTTCCGGTGCTCGACCGCATCGACGACTTCATCGACTCCCTCGAGGAGCGCGTCTTCCAGGAGTTCAGG
This sequence comes from uncultured Gemmatimonadota bacterium, assembly GCA_946887155.1. The sequence goes on along the minus strand of CAMPKM010000224.1, from coordinate 2,460 downwards.
GAAGAAGCGCTGCGCGACATCTTCTCCGTCAAGCGGATGGTGCTCTCGCTGCGCCGCTACCTCGCGCCCGAGCGCGAAATCTTCAACGTGCTCACCAACCGGCCGTCGCCGTTCCTGACACCGGACATCCAGCTCTACTACCGGGACATCTACGATCACGTCCTGCGCATCAACGATGCGCTCGACACGTATCGCGACCTGCTGAGCAGCACGATGGAGAGTTACCTCTCGCAGGTGTCGAACAAGCTCGGCCAGGTGACGAAGGGTCTGTCGCTCGTCGCAACGATGTCGGTGCCGTTTGTGGTGGTGAGCGGGATGTGGGGCATGAACTTCGTCCGGATCCCGCTGGCAGAGAACGCCTGGGGATTCGAGATCATGCTGCTGGTCCAGCTCGCGTTAGGCATCGGGCTGGTGTGGCTGCTGAAGAAGAAGGGACTGTTTTGAGACAGAGGGCATGGGGCATGAGACCTGGGGTAGAGGGCGGAGGGTCGCCAATGCTGGAATCCACCTTGACTCTCAGGGAACGGGACCCTTCCACGCCGCGAGGCCGAGTTCGCACACCAGGCAGAGCAACGCCATCGCGAGCGGCCAGCGGTATAGCTCCGTGTAGCGCGTGTAGATCTTCGTTCGCACTGGTGTGCGCTCCAGGCGATCGATCTCCGACGTGATCCGGTCGAGCGCCTCGGCGTCGCGCGCGCGGAAATAGCGGCCGCCGGTGCGCTGCGCGACTTCGGTCAGCAGGGCGTCATCGATTTCCACCGGCCGGTTTTCGTATCGGAGGCCGAACACGCCCCTGCCCACCGGCACCGGCGCCATGCCTTCGGTGCCGACTCCGATCGCATAGATCTTCACCCCGATCGCGGCTGCCGCCTGTGAAGCCGTGCGCGGATCGATCGCGCCGCGGTTATTCACGCCGTCGGTGAGCAGCACGATCACGCGCGAACGTCCGGGCGCACCGCGCAACCGGTTCGCGGCGGTCGCGATCGCGGTGCCGATTGCCGTGCCGTCGTCGAGCTGTCCTGGCTGCAGGTTGTCCACGGCGGCCAGCACCACCGGATAATCCGTCGTCAACGGCACCTGCGTCAGCGCTTCACCAGAAAACGCAACGACACCGATCCGGTCGCTGTTCCGCCTCGTTATGAACTGCTTCACCTTGTCGCGCGCGACCTCGAGGCGGTTCTGGGGCTGGAAATCCTCGGCGAGCATCGAACTCGAGATGTCGAACGCGATGACGATGTTGATGCCCTCGGCATTCGACTGCGCGGTCCGGCCGGCGGCCCGGGGACGGGCGAGGGCGATCACCAGGCCGGCAATCGCCAGGCTTCGCAACACCACCAGCGTGCGCGCGACGCCGAGCCCGGCGCGCGGCAGCTTCGCCAGCAACGCCGTCCGGGAATAGATGATGGCGCCACCCGGTCGCCGGCGCCGCCACCACCACCACACCGGGAGCACCAGCAGCAACGCCAGTGCGTACGGACTGTGGAAGTCGATCACGGGGAAGCTGGGAAGGTTGGCGAAAAGCGCTTCGAACATCCGCTGGATTGGGGTGAATGGGGGCTTCTGGCAGACCCCGCCGCACGCAAGATCGACAGGGGACAGACAGACTGGAAGTCAAATGGTGCCAAGCGTTTCGTGCCGGGACAGCATCGCAACGCCGACGACCCTTGCGCGTCATCAGTTACGAGCGGCTATTACCTGCCCCGCCTAACACTCCCGAAATGCATCCTGATCGCCGACGCCTGGTTGCCGCTGCCGCCGCCACACTGCTGACAGTGGGCTCCGGAGTGCTCGTCGGCGGTACCCTGGTCAGGAGCTCGTGGCTCACGATCGCCGGCGCCGTGATGCTGGTGGGGGCAACGGCGGTCTTCAACCTGGCACTGGGGATTCCTGCGGACGCGCCGCCAGCCGCCGGGTCACCGGCGCCGTCGTCGGCGCCGTTCGAGGTACCGCTTTTCGAGCGGATTTCGGACCCGGTGCTGCTCGTCGATCGCGAGGGCCGGGTGCTTCGCGCGAGCGCGTCGACGGCCCGAACCCTGGGTCACCTGCCGGCCGCGCTCACCGGGCATTCCCTCGGCACGTTGATGCACGAGGATGATGCCGCCGCACTCGATCCATTCCTCAACGACGTCGTTTCCGGCGAAGAACCGGCGGCCTCGCCGCGCTGGCGGATGCGCCGCGCCGATGGTGGGTGGCAGTCGTTCCGCGCGGCCGCGACCAGCCTGCTCGACGAACCCGCCATCGCGGGCGTCGCCATCGTCCTCCGCGACGACACGACGGCTTCGACGATGGCGGACCTTCCGACGGATCCGCCCCTGCACGACGCGCTGACCGGGCTCGCCAACCGCGCGCTCTTCCGCGATCGCGTCGAACATGCACTCACTCGCGCGCGCCGGCTCCAGCTTCCGCTTTCCGTGGTGCTGCTCGAGTTCGACGACTTTCGCGTCGGCAGTGTCCGGGCGA
>CAMPKM010000223.1 GCA_946887155.1 uncultured Gemmatimonadota bacterium | reverse complement strand
GTATACATCTGCGCCGTTTCTGCGGCGCCCGCAAACCGGATGAAAACCTGGCGGCGCCCTGCCCATACGCCCTGCCGCTGAATCCCCGACGGAATCCCGGCCAGCGCGGCCGCCAGAACTGGTGTTGCACCCATCGTCTTACTTTCTCCCATCTTGAGTCGCGAGTCGGACAATCCGCTCGCAGAGGTCAGGGAACGTGATTCCCGCCGCGGCTGCCGCCTGCGGAATCAGGCTCAATTCCGTCATGCCTGGTAGCGTGTTGGCCTCGAGACAGAAACAACCACCGGAATCGTCCAGACGGAAGTCAATCCGCGCGTAGCCTCTCAGCTTCAGCGCCCTGAACGCCAGTTGCGCCTGCTCCTGCACCAGTTCGGCTATCGCAGGGCTGAGACGAGCGGGGAACTCCTCGACCGCCATGCCCTGCGTGTACTTGCACTCGTAATCGTAGAGCTCATGCTTGGGGATGATCTCACCAATTGGAAGTGCCTCATTTCCGAGAATGCCGACCGTGAGCTCGCGCCCGGCGATGAATTGCTCGATCATCACTTCGTCATCGTAACGGAACGCCTCGGCGACAGCGGGCTCGAGGTCCGCCGGGTCGCGAACCAGCGTTAGGCCGACGGTCGAACCCTGCTTGGACGGCTTGACGATCACCGGAAGTCCAAGTCGTGTTTGCACCTCGTCTGCCGTCGCGGGCGCCATCAACCAGTCTGGTGTCGTTACCCCGTTGTCGCGGAACAGGCGCTTGGAAAGATCCTTGTCCATCGCCAGTGCGCTGCCAAGCTGGCCCGTGCCCGTGTACCTGACGCCACAGAGATCGAACAGCGCCTGCAGGGTGCCATCTTCGCCCTGCCCCCCATGCAGCGCCAGGAACACCACATCGGCATCCCGCACGTCGGGCAGTGTGCCAAGTGACGGCGACAGCGACCGTTTCGACATGTCCGCCAATGCCTCGAGATCTGGCGGAGCCTGCTGCACACCGGCCGCCAGGAGTGCCCGTTCGGAGGCCGCATCGATGACGCCGGCCGCCGTATCGAGGGATGTGACGTCGTGTCCGCGAGACCGGAGCGCCGCGGCGATGCGCAGTCCCGACGCAATCGACACGTCGCGTTCGGCGGACGTGCCACCCATCAGTACGGTGATCTTCACGCTGTTCGAATTGCCTCGTGGCCGCTGATCAACGCTTCTCCGGTAATGTATCCCGGCGCTGTGAATCGGGCGGTACCCGGAATTTCACGGGAAGGACGACCGTCCTTCCCACGCGCGCGCCTTCACTGCGCGCGGGTTGGAACTGCAGGTACGGCGCGCCGGCCACCGCCGCCGAATCGAACGCGGCGTGCGAAGACGGCTCGGCGACGGACGTCGACTCGGGAACGACCAGGCCTAACGAATCCACGAACAGCCGCAACCCGACGTCACCCTCGATGCGTTCCGCGTACAGCACCGGCGGATAGACGAAGGGCAGGTCCTGCGTCAGCAGTGCCGGGTCCGACGAATCGGTGTCCTCGTCGGTCTGGCCCGCGCATGCCGCCACCGCCGCCAGCAGTGCCACGAATGCCAGGGACAAGCAGCGTTCGCGCCTCACGAACGCGCCTCGTGCGACAGGCGCTTCAGTTCGTCGAGCGTTTGCAGGGCTTCGAGTGGGGTCATGGTGTCGGTATCAATGTGCTTCAATCGCTCCACGACCGGATGTGATTCAGCGAACAGTCCGAGCTGCGCGGTCATCTCACCCGGGATTGCGCTCGGTACACCCCGGCCATCCCGCCCCGACAATCCAGCGGCGAGCTGCTCGCCCTCGAGTAGTCTCAGGACCGCCCGCGCTCGCTGGATGACGGGCGCCGGCAGCCCGGCCAGCCGGCCGACCTCGATGCCATACGAGCGGTCCGCTCCGCCGGGCTGCAGGCGGTGCAGGAACACCACGTCATCACCGGATTCACGGACCGCGACATTGAAGTTCCTGACCGCGGACAATTCGTCGGCCAGCTGCGTGAGTTCATGATAGTGCGTCGCGAAGATCGTCTTGCAGCGCGCCCGATCGTGAAGGTGTTCGCTCACGGCCCAGGCGATGGAGACGCCATCGTACGTCGACGTGCCGCGGCCGATTTCATCGAGCAGCACGAGGCTGCGTTCGGTCGCGAGGTGCAGGATGGCGCTCGTTTCAGCCATCTCCACCATGAAGGTGGATTGGCCGCGCACGAGGTTGTCGCTCGCGCCGACGCGCGTGAAGAGGCGATCGACCAGTCCGATCCGGGCGCGGGTCGCGGGCACGAACGCGCCGGCCTGCGCCAGGAGCACGATGAGGCCGACCTGTCGCAGCACGGTCGACTTGCCCGCCATGTTCGGGCCGGTGAGGATGATCATGCGCGCGTCCGGTCCCAGCCTGACGTCGTTCGGGATGAAGCGATCGCGCGCCATCATCCGCTCGACGACCGGGTGGCGCCCTCCAATGATCTCGAGATCATATCAATCGGTGATGACGGGCCGCACGTACGACTCGGTTTCGGCCACCTGTGCGAACGACGACAGCACGTCGAGCGTCGCGACGCGCGCCGCGGCAAGCTGCAGCCTCGTGATCTGGCCCGACACTCGCGTCCGCAGAGACTCGAAGAGTTCGCGTTCGCGCCGCTCGATTTCTTCCGTCGCGCCTAACACTTTCTCTTCGTATTCCTTGAGCGCCGGCGTGACGTACCGCTCGCCGCCCGTCAGCGTCTGGCGGCGCTGATAGTCCGGCGGAATGAGATGCCGGTTGGCGTTGCTGACCTCGATGAAGTACCCGAAGACGCGGTTGTATCCGACCTTGAGCGAGGCGATGCCGGTCCGCTCGCGTTCCGACGACTGGATCCCGGCGATGGCATCCTTGCCGCCGTCACGCAGCGACCGGAGCGCATCGAGGTCCGGATCAATCCCCTGCTGGAACGCGTCTTCGTCGCCAAGCGCAGCCGGCGGTCGCTCGACGAGTTGCGAGGTGATGTCATTCGCGACGTCGTCACAGCGGTCCCACTGGTCGAGGATGCCCGCGAGCACCCCGGCGCGACCGATCGCCGCGACGGCTTCCCCCAGCCCCCGCATCCTCGAGAGTGACTCGCCAAGATGACGCAGCTCCCGCGGGTTGACGCGTCCGGCGGCGGTCTTGCCCGCCAGCCGTTCGATGTCCCGCATCCCGTCGAGCAGGTCGGACACGGCCAGCCGGGCGATGGGGCGCTCGACCATTTGCGCCACGGCATCGAGGCGCTGGTCGATGCGCTCCACGGACAGCAACGGCGCCAGCAGCCACTCGCGAAGCCGTCGTGCGCCCATCGGCGTGCGCGTGCGATCGAGCACGCCGACCAGGGTTCCGGCGCGCTCGTTGGCGCCACCGCGCATCGATTCGACGATCTCGAGGTTCCGTCGCGTCATCTCGTCCAGCGGCATGGCGTCGCCGGTGACCTCGACGAGGGGGCGCATGAGGTGCGGCACGCCGCCAGGCTGCAACTCGCACAGGTACCGCATGACCGCACCCGCCGCGCCGAGGGCGGCGGCGTGCGTGGCGTCGAGTCCGAGTCCCTCGATGGAATGCAGCCCGAACTGGCGCGCCAGCTCCTCGCGTCCGACGTCAGCTTCGAATTCCCAGGCTTCGCGTTCAGTGAGGAGCGCGCCATCCGTCGACAGCGCAGCGGCGGTGTCGCCGCCACGCGCCAGCAGCACTTCGCGCGGCGCGAGGCGAGCCACCAGCGCCGGTCCATCCTGCGCCTTGGCGACCAGCAGGCGGAAGGCGCCGGTCGAGACGTCGACGGCGGCGATGCCTAACGAACCATCCTTCGCCGCGACCGCGCAGAGAAAGTTGTGCCGCTCGCCCTCGAGCAGGTCGTCCGAAAACGCGGCGCCGGGCGTCACCGTCTCCACCACCTCGCGGCGGACGATGCCTTTCGCCTGGCGCGGATCTTCCACCTGTTCGCAGATCGCGACCCGGTGTCCCTTCTGGACGAGCCGCCGGAGATATTCGGTGAGCGCCTTCACGGGCACGCCGGCCAGCGGCACTTCCGACGCGCCGCCGTTGTTCCGCGACGTCAGCGTGAGGCCGAGTTCCCGCGACGCGACCTCGGCGTCGTCGTAGAACATCTCGTAGAAGTCGCCCATCCGGAACATGAGGATGGCGTTGGCGTGCTGCGACTTGATCTGCTGGTACTGCTGCATCAGCGGCGTCGCCTCGCGGCTCATGGACGCTCGGCCTCGACCACGATGCCGTTGACCTTGGCGGCCCGCATCCGGCCTAACGCGGCTACCGCTTCCGCCCGCGTGGGGTAGCGACCAACGCGAACGCGCCACGGCGCGCGAGTGCCAACGATGCGCACCTGGAAGCCACGCTGGATCAGCCGGTCGGCCAGCGTCATGGCGTCGCGCTGGGTGTTGTACGCGGCAACCTGCACGGACCACTCGGTGGCCGTGGTCGCGGCGGGTGGCGTCGTGGGAGTTGGCGTGACGGGACTGGTCGTCGTGTCCACTGGCGGCAGCAGCGCGCACTGTCCGATGAAGTAGTCGAACTGGTTGCGAAGCTCGATGTCGCCGGCGGGAATCTTCGATCGGGCCGACTGCAGCGTCGCACACCCGGCGGGGTCGCGATCCTCGATCGCCAGCCGCCCGCTCCAGAGACTGGCCCGCGGTACGTGCCGGCCGCTGGGGTAGTCGCGGAGCAGCCGGTCGAACCGCCGGCGAGCCGCTGTGCGATCACCTCGCGCGAACTCGAGCTGCGCCAGCGCGAGCAGCGCATCCGGCGCGCGTGGACTGAGCGAATGCTCGATCGAAATGCGGAGATAGTCCCGTTCCGCGTCGGCGGCGTTCGGTGCCGACGCGGCGCGCCAATACAGCATGTCGGCGGTGCGCGGCGAGTCTGGCGTCGCGGCCGCGAAGAGCGAGTCCACCAGCACGCGCGCCGCCGCACGGTCACCCGCCACGACAAGTCGCTCGACCCGCATCAGCGAGCTGTCCACGTCCTGCGCCAGAGCCGGCGTCGCGGCCAGTACCACCGCCAGGCCAATCCGCGCCAGTGTCCGAATCGTCACGCCGCCTTCCGCTCCGGGTTCGCGCACAGTGACAGCACGAGTGATGTCACCAGTTGCTCTTCCGATGAGACACGCGATTCCTTCGCGGCGATGTCCGCGGCCAGCAACTCGTTCATCGCGCGCGTGAGTTCGGCCGACGTCCAGCGCGGGATAGCGCGCTGCCACGCAGCCACCGCGTCGCCCCATTTTCGCCCCGTGAAGGCCTTCCCCTCCTTGAGCAGGGCGAACAGACCGCGATCGATCCCCGCTGCGGGGACTCCTCTGTCGCGGGCGGCCCGTCCCCAGGCAATCGCTCCCATTTGCGTCGCGAGCGCCATGATGAAGGTGACTGCGTTCGCCTTGGGCTGGGCGAGGACCACGGGGATGAGCGACAGGGCCTTGCTCGCATTTCGCTCGGCTACCGCGTCGACCAGGTCCGGCATTGTCTCCCCGCTTCGCACGCCCACCACGGCGCGCACCGCTTCGTCGTCGATGGCGCCACCGGCAGTGTAGCTCGCCAGTTTATCCAGCTCCGAAGCCAGCGCCGCCAGATCGGCGCCCACCGCCTCGTACAGCAGGACAGCCGACGACTTGCCGACGGTGACGCCTAACGCGGTCCGGGCA
>CAMPKM010000222.1 GCA_946887155.1 uncultured Gemmatimonadota bacterium | reverse complement strand
CTCCCGTTACCTAACGATTGCCGCAACAGCTCGCCCAACCGCTGGATGACCTCGCGCGCCTCTGCCCTGCGCTCCTGGGCGACCAGACCGGAGATCGCGGTCAGCGTGTTGAAGAGGAAATGCGGATTCATCTGCATCGACAGGGCATCCAGCCTGGCCTGGGTAACCGACGACTCGAGTGCCGCCGCGCGCGCCTCACTCTGCGCTCGCCGCACCGACTCGTCCCGCACCGCGCGGGCGAAGTCGATCGCCGTGAATACGCCCGCCGTGCCCACATACGTCACGACACTTTCGAGGAAGAAGTTCCCGAAGAAGCGCTGCAACTGGTTCACCAGTGACGTGGCGACGCCGGCGTACTGTCCCACCGTGTACCAGAAGACGGAACCGACCACCAGCAGCTGAACGCTTGAAATCAGCAGCCCGAACAAGGCATGCACGCCCAGCGTGCGCCATGGATTCCCACTCGTGAACGGATGCCGGTCGGCGAGCCACGCGATGATGGGCGTGAGCACCAGCCACGAGAGCCACCAGGGAAACGCGTAGACGATGCCGCCCCAGAGCGTCCATTCACGACCCGTCGCGTCGGCAAGCACGGAGGTCTGGAAGACGTGGATGACGGCAAAGCTCATCCAGACGGCGCCGGCGATCGCGAAGACGGTTCGCCTGCGTGAAAGCCACTCGCCTCGGGTCAGCCCGGACTCCTTCGACATGAATCGAACAATACGACGATCGGGCGAGGGTTGAAGGACCGCGAAGCGACGGATCGTTGCACATCGAATCCGGTTCATTGCACGAGGAGCCACATCCTGGCGCTCTCTCCCAAGATTGGGTCAGACCCCAAAAGTCATGCGCCTACTCTTGTTCCTCACGCTCACGGCGTGCGCCAGACCCGCTGCGCACGTTCACCCCTCGATGACAGACGCGCCCGCCGATCCGTCAGCGTACGGATCGGAAGTGGTCGAAGGCGTCAGGCGCGCACGTGCGGCAACCGCAGCCTTCAAGAACCTCGATTCGGCGGTCGCCAACGGTTACGCCGCCAAGGTCGCGGCGTGCATCTCCGACTCTTCACAGGGAACGATGGGCTTCCACCACCTCAATCGTTCTCATGTAGACGAGAAGGTCGAAGTCGAGAAGCCGGAGTTCCTATTGTACGAGCGGAAGCCCGACGGTTCGTACGTCTTGAACGCGGTCGAATACATCATCCCATACCGCGCCTGGCCGAAGGACTCCGTTCCACCACGATTGCTCGGCCGCCAGATGCTCAAGAGCGATGTCCTTCAGTACTGGTATCTGCACATGTGGATACGGACGCCTAACCAGTCCGGTTTGTTTGCCGATTGGAATAGAGATGTCCGCTGTTTTTAGGGACGATTTTCACTGAAGGGCTGAACACGGACGAAACGGGTTCAGTCTGGTTGTCACGGATACGGCAGTGAAAAACAGAACACGGATCACAGCCTTCGTCTGGAACTTGGACGGTGTCTTGATCCGTGTTCTGTTTTTCACAGCAGTACCCGCGAAAATCCGGCTGATCCGTTCCCTCCGTGTTCAAGCCCCTCAGTGAAAATCGTCCCTGAATCAGACCTTATCGCTTCAACGCGGTTCGAGCGAAGTGAGCCATCTTGCCGGGAGTCGTGAACGACCCTCGGCGGAAGTGCCGCGTCAGGTGGCTCTGGTCGGCGTATCCAAGCTGGTACGCGACCGACGTGAGGTCATGGCCCTCGTGAATCAGCTGGTGGGCGAAGGCGATGCGAACCTGTTCGTAGTACGCGTAAGGCGGCAGCCCTACTTCATTCTTGAACACGCGCGTGAAGTGGAACGGGCTCAATCCTGCCGCCGATGCAAGGTCCTGGAGCTTCACGGATTTCAGGGGGCGTTCCGTGATCAGGTCGCGCACCGCACCGATGTTGCGGCGCTCGCGCGATTCCACGTCCGGGCGATTGCGACCATATCGCTCAGCGAGCTGCCTGACGAGTGACGTGAGCGCGTCGGCTGTCGTGCCATCAGGATCCCCCGATTCGAGGCCCTGGTGGACGCGGGTGATCATAGTTGCCAGCCCGGGATCGTCGATCACCGGTCGCCCGAATCGAAGTGCCGGCGACGACGCGGGTGCTGCGCACAATGCTTCACGCACGACGGCATCGGTCGGGTAGAGATAACGGAACGTCCACCCCTGCTCGCTGACCGGGATCTCCGTGTGCACGACGAACGGCGACAGCAACACGACCATTCCGGCGCTGGCCACGTGCGACGAGTGATTCGTCGTCACGCGCACTGCGCCGCTTTCGACGACGCCGAGGACGTACGAGCTGTGCACGTGGGGTGGCAGCCGCGTCTCGAAACGGGACCCGGCCAGCGCCATGTAACCGCCCAGCGCATCCGTACGGACGAATCGCGCCGAACCGATGCGCGGAGACGGCAGTTGCTTGCCAGACATCGCAGAGGCGATCATGCACCGAATCTCGGAACGACCTGCACAATGCCGCCAGCATCGGGGGACGGAACGGCTCGTCACACAGCAGGATCGTTCCACTTCGGCGCTTGACGGGCGAACGATCCAAGCGGTCCTCGGCCACCCGGGGAGGGGGGAGCGCAGGTCGGGGCTCGGCGTGCGCCCCCGAAACTTCGCCACGCTGCAACTCCGTAGGGCGAAAACGGAACTCGCTCGAGGTCAACCGATGGACACCCTGCGGCAGGACATCCGTTACGCGCTGCGCGGCCTGCGCCGAGCCCCTGGCTTCACCACCGTTGCGATGCTCACGCTGGCGCTGGGCATTGGCGTCAACAGCGCGATCTTCAGCATCGTGAACGCGGTGCTCTTCCGGCCACTTCCGGTCGAACACCCGGAAGAACTGGTCAACATCTATGGCCATGCGTCGACTTCTTCGGCACACGAAACCCACTCGTACCCGAATTACCTCGAGTACCGGCAGCAGACGACGACCCTCTCGGACCTGGTCGCCTACTCGAACTTCTTTGCCCACGCCTCCTTCGAGGGAAGCTCGGACCTCGTCGTCGGTGAGCTCGTCAGCGACAATTACTTTTCGACGTTAGGCGTTCGCACGGCCGTTGGCCGCACGTTCACCGCGGACGAGTTCCTCGGGATGGGCGCGTCGCCGGTCGCCATCATCTCCGACGGAATGTGGCAGACGCGGTTCGGCGGCGATCTCGCCGCCATCGGCCGGCAGTTCCGGATGAACGGGCGCCCATACACGGTGATCGGGGTGGCGCCGCGGGCGTTCGGCGGCATGGTGCCGGCCGTGACGGCGCAGATGTGGGTTCCCGTGACCATGGCCGAGGAGGTAGAGCCGTTAGGCAACCAGCGCACCAGCGGGCGTTCGAGCGGCGACACACGGTTCGAGCAGCGCGGGCGTCACTGGCTTTCGTTCAAGGGGCGCATGAATCCCGGCGTCACGCCGGCACAGGTCCGCTCCGAGTTCGACGCCATGGTATCACGCTTGGGCGCTACGTATCCCGAAACGATGGAGCTCGAGCGGGTTGCCGTCGTGCCGACCGTCGACGTGCGGATCAATCCCGACGCCGACAGGACCATCGCCCCTGTGAGCCTCGTGATGGTGGGCGCAGTCTCACTCGTCCTGGTGGTCGCCTGCGCCAACCTCGCCAACCTGATGCTCGCCCGCGCCGCGGGCCGCCGACGCGAGATCTCGCTCCGTATCGCGCTCGGCGCCAACCGCACGCGATTGCTACGCCAGCTCGTCACCGAAAGCATGGTGCTCGCGATTGCGGGCGGGCTGGTCGCCCTGCCGCTGTCGGCCGGACTCGCCAGGCTGGTGGAGGGGGTAAAGCCGCCGCTGCCGATCGACCTCGGCCTCGATATCGCACCCGACTGGCGAGTGCTCGCCTTTACCCTGGGAACGGCCATCGTCACCGGGCTCCTGGTCGGGCTGCTTCCCGCCATTCGTGCCTCGCGGCCGGACCTGGTGCCGGCGCTCAAGGACGCGGGTGAGTGGATGGGCGGCAAGCGACGGCGCGTGGAGTTACGGGATGGGCTTGTCGTTATGCAGGTCGCGGTCTCGCTCGTACTCGTCGTGGCCGGTGCGCTCCTCGTACGGAGCCTTGGCGTTGCGGCGCGTGTCAACCTGGGCTTTGACGCCGACCGGATCGCGTTCATCGCGGTGGCGGGCGAGATGAACCAGCTCGACGGTGCGCAGGCCGGAATCTTCCTCGAGCAGGGACGCCAGCGGCTGCAGGCCATGCCGCAGGTCGAGGCCGTGGGGTTGGCGAGCCGGGTGCCGATGTCGCTCAACAACAATGGCTTCTCGGTTTTTATCGAGGGTCACCAGGCTTCGGCGGCCGATGAACCGTACCGGATCGATGGCGCATATGTCGACGAACAGTACTTCGATGCCTTCGGCCTGCGCCTGGTCGCTGGCCGGGGCATCGAGCAGGCTGACCGGGCCGAAGGTCGTCGCGTCGCCGTCATTTCGGAGGCGATGGCACGCCGGCTGTGGCCGGATCGCGAGGCGTTAGGCCGGGATTTCCGCCTCCGGTTCGATGGCGAACCCTTTCGCGTGATCGGAGTGGTGGCGGACTACAAGGTCGACACCCCGGGCGAGAGCCCCAAGTCGTACATCCACCTGCCGATGGCTCCGGATGACGCTTTTGCGAACTACGTGGTCCGGACGCGGCTCCCGGCCACGACACTGGTGCCGGCACTCGAACGCGAGCTGCGCGCGCTGCGCCCCGACCTGGTGTTCATGGACACCGGAACGCTGCGCGACCTGGCGGACATCCGGCTCTTTCCGGTGCTGGCGGGCGCCTGGCTGATCGGCACCTTCGGCCTGCTGGCGCTGGCCGTTGCCGCGATCGGGCTGTACGGCGTGATCGGTTACTCGGTGAGCCGCCGGGTGCGCGAGATCGGCATCCGCAAGGCGTTAGGCGCGGAATCGGGGACCGTCGTGGGGATGGTGATGAAGGAGGGGATGGTGCTGGTACTGATCGGCGGCGTGGCCGGCGCCGGGTTGGCGGCGGTCGCGAGTCGGGCGTTGTCGAGCGCGTTGTTCGTCGGTCCGTACGATGTCCTCAGCTTCGCGATCGCCTTCCTGGTGCTGGCCTCGGTTGCGGCGCTCGCAAACGCCATTCCAGCGTGGCGCGCCTCACGAGTGGACGCGATGGTGGCCCTGCGGCACGACTAGCGGCCGAGCACCTGGATGTAGTTGCCGGCGTTGTCCCGGATGATCGCGTTCGCCGGCTGGTTGTCGCGTTTGGGAAACGGACCGATTGCGATCTCGACGCCCCGGCGGCGCAGCTCGGCGATCGTGCCGTCGAAATCGTCGACGAAGAAGCCGGCCTTGAAGATGCCGTGGACTTCGTAGTTCGCGCCGACGCTGGGTGCGGCAGTCCGAAGTGGCCGCGCCTTGCTATGCTGCATCAGTTCGACGACGAGGCCTCCCCCTGCCAGCACGGTCGCGCGAGCCTCGGCGGTGCCGGTTGGTTGCATCGTCACGCGGAGTCCCAGTTTCTCCTGGTACCAGCGCGAACTGGCATCGAGATCAGCGACCGAGACGCCAAAGAACGCGCCGCTGGTCGCGAACGGTGGCGTCGGGCCCTGTGGTTTTATCAACCCATGGGGCAGGAGTACTGAAGCGAGAACCATCAAACCGAGTTTCATCACGGCGCCTCGCGATGTGGAGCCTACAGTGACGCTGCGTAGTAC
>CAMPKM010000221.1 GCA_946887155.1 uncultured Gemmatimonadota bacterium | reverse complement strand
AGAGTCACTTCACGCGCGCGTTCAAGCGATCGTCGCGCGTCACGCCTGGCCAATCACTGCAGAGGGCGCTCGACGGACCGGGCTTCAGGCGCGATGGCATGCGGTCCGTCACGGAAGAGCGGGCTGGTTCGACGTAACGCGGGGCCTGCAGTACCGGCGTGAAGAGCACTGGCCTACGTTTGGTGCCCATGAACCGGCCCCGGAAACTCGTTATGCACCTGCCGATCGTCGCGCTGCTCGGCTGCCTGACGACCACCGCCTGCGGGTCCCAGAATGGCCCTGCCGCCCCAACTGGCGGGAAACGCGTGCTGTTCATCGGTAACAGCCTCACCTACGAGAACAACCTGCCGGGCATGGTCGCCGCCCTCGCGCGCGCCAGCGGCGACACGATCAACGTGCACATGGTGGCATTGCCCAACTTTGCGTTGATCGATCACTACAACGGCGGGTCCGCCGCCGTGCGTGAGCTGACGGCCCGTCGGTGGAACGTGGTGGTGTTGCAGCAGGGGCCATCCACGACGCCGGTGAATCGCGACTCACTGATCCTGGTGGCGAAGCTGTTCGAACCCCTGATCCGGAACGCCGGGGCGACCCCAGCGCTCTACCAGGTGTGGCCGACGGTCGACCGGAAGGCATTCTTCGACGCGGCGCGGGTGTCGTACCAGATGGCGGCTGATGGAGTGCACGGCATCTTCATGCCCGCCGCGGCGGCGTGGGTGAAGGCCTGGGAAATGGATCCGTCGCTGGCGTTCTACAATGCCGACGGCCTGCACGCCACGCCGTTAGGCACGTACCTGGCGGCGCTGGTGATCCATGAGCGGCTCACCGGCAGGGATGCGAGGGAGTTGCCCGGAACCGGCATTGGCGGGGTGAACGCGCCTGAAGCCACGATTCGCCTCCTGCAGCGTGCCGCGCACGAGACGAATTCGTCATACCCGCCGTGAGTCCTGCCAACTGCTGGTAGCCGGAGAAATGGGGTCAGACGCCATTTTCCCGGCTACCAGCTCCCAGCCCTCAGTCCGACGCCTCGACCGACGCTCCCAGGGCCGAACTCAACGCCGCGGATCCGCTGATGATGTCCTTCCACGCAACCTCATGTCCGTTGCGCTTTCCCTTCGGCACCAGCTTCAGCCCGTTGGGATCGATCGTGAGCATCCACGCTTCGCCGTTGAGGTCGAGTTCGCGCTTCAATGCTTTGTCGAGTTTGGTAGCCATGGTCGTCTCGTCAGGCGGATTCGGGTTGGTCGGCGGCAAGTACTTCCGGTCTGGCGACGAGTCCGCCGCCCCGAACGGTAGCACCCAGTACGATCGCCGCGCTGATCAGCACGGCGTTCTTGATGATGTATTGCCCTTCCAGCGTCGGCGCAAAGGGGATTCGCACAAAAACTTCGGCCGGAAACAACACCAGCGGGGCCAGCGTTCCCGCCATTTGCACCAGCAACAGGAAAATCACCACGCGCAGGAACTTGCCGATCAGCAGTCCAGCGCCTATTAGCGTCTCCCACGTCGCCAGCACCGACACACCCGGCCCGACGCGCCCGCCCGTCAGCGCACCGATGGTTCGCGACGCGAGGTCCTGCGCTGGGCTCATGCCGGGAAAGAACTTCAGGAATCCGAACCACAGAAACACGACGCCCAGGCTGACGCGCAGCATCGTCAGGCCGTGTCGCGCCATCCAACCCGTCAACCGGACATCCACCCCTTTGAGCGGCTCTGGTACCGCGGTCATGTGCCGAGGATACTGTGCCCGCGCGCGTCCCGCTACTCCACGAAGCGATAGCTGCCATGCGAATCGTAGTCGATCCCATGCTTGAGCTTGAGCCGCTGGATGTGCGCCAGTTGCCCCTTCGTGTGCGGGCTGGCGACCCCATCGCCTAACGGCTCATTCGTATGGAGCAGGATCTCCTCGACACAACTCGACAGGCTCATCCGCTTGTACTCGGCCAGGTCGTGGAGCAGCGCCGCGAGCCGCTTTTCCAGTCGCAGCGGGACGTCGACACGCTCGATCTTGATGGGCTCACCAGCGTTGAACAGGTGCTGCCCGAACGTCAGCCGGTTGCCGTACAGGTCGCGCACGGTGTAATCGCGCAGGCCGTAATCGCGGTCGCCGATCGGAAAGGAAACTTCGACGCCTTGCGCCTGATGCCACTCGAGCAGCTCGTCGGCATTTCCAACCACGAAGTACATCGATGATCCGTGCGGATTGGGCGCACCCCGCTCGAGAAAGATCTGGACGTGACCGATGTTGATGCCCGCAAACGCCGGCGGATCGTCGTCGGCGAAGGCCTGGAAAAAACCGAGCTTCGAGACGTAGAAATCGATCGCGGCGCGGACGTCCGGGACCGCCAGGATCGTGTGGTGTGTGTCGCAATCGATAGCGGGTACATCAGGGCCAGGCGGTGTCGTCATTGCCGTCCCCCAAATGCCTTGTCATAGTCGACCATCGCGGCGCGCACCACCTTGAGCGCGTGCACGCGGTTGTAAACCCGCTCAATCGTCACGGGCGAGTGGCGCTCAGGCACGAGCTTGTACGTGGCGAAGTAGTGGCGCAGCCGTTCCACCAGCACGGGCGGCAGGTCTTCGATGTCACGCGCCGAGCCGTAGATGTAATCGTTGTCGAGCACAGCGATGATCTTGTCGTCGGCATCACCGCTGTCGACCATCTTGAACCCGCCGACCACGCGCGCCCGGACAAGAATTTCGTTTCGGGTGATCGGACGCTCGCTCAGGACGCAGATGTCGAGCGGATCGTGATCGCCGCGGAGCGAGGTCGGCGACAACTTCTGCACCTCGGCGTCGCAATACGTGCGCGGGATGAATCCGTAAAGCGCCGGCGGCTGCGACGAGCCGCGCTGGGGCCGGTCGACCCGGAGATAGCCCGAGTGCTTGTCCACCTCGTACTTGATGGGGTCGAACGGCGTGATCTCGATGTACGCGGTGAGCAGGCCAGGCGGTTTTGGTCCAACGTCGAGTCCGTGCCATGGATGCGGCCTGTACTGGCTCGCCACTGGCGTGGGCGTGGGTTTTCTGGCTGGCATGCCCGAATGTACGCTTGAATGGCCTGTGCCGGATGGGGTGGGCAGTAGCTGGATCGTCGCGAGAGGACGATTCCCGACAACTCGTCATCGATCGCGTGACACCGCACAGCGGCCGGCGTAGTATCACGGACATGACGGCGACCGAAGCGCTGAACTTCCATCACGCCTCCCCCATCCTCCGCGTTCACAACCTCGACGCGAGCGTACGGTACTTCCGCGACGTGCTCGGCTTCACGCTCGACTGGTTCGATGCGACCCAGGTCGCTTCGGTCACGCGTGGCGACGCGAACCTGATGCTTTGCCAGGGAGACCAGGGCAACCCACCGGCGTGGGTCTGGATCGGCGTTGGCGACACGCAGGTGCTGTGTGTCGAGTATCAGTCCAATGGCGCGCGCATCCGCATGGACCCGACGAACTTTCCGTGGGGACTGGAGATGCACGTGGAAGATCTCGACGGCAACGTGCTCCGCTTCGGATCCGAGCCCCTGCACGATCGTCCGTTCGGTCCGTGGCCTGCGGCAACCGTCTCCGCGCCGCGACCGGAACACGAAAAGTACGGCACTCGCGGATAACCTGCGCCAATCCATAATCGAGCCTCGTCAGGCAGAGTAGCCGGCCGATTCGAGCAGTCGCTGGATGTCAGGGTAGGCGCGTTTCCGTGCCCAGGCTCGTGGCGTTGCCCACGACGCGCCGGCCAGGTTCCCGTCCGCTCCCGACTCGAGCAGAAAGCGTACCATCGCCTCCTGTCCACGCCGGGCCGCCAGACCGAGCGGGGTTGATCGATACTCGTCGTCGACCGCATCGATGTCGGCACCGTGCTTCACGAGCAGCCTGGCCTTGGCCAGTTCCCCTTCCGACGCCATGTAGTGCAACAGCGTGGTGCGGTGGAAGTTCATGTGGTCGGGGTCCATGCCGTGTTCGAGCAGAAACGCGGCGGTTGCTTCGTGCTTGAAGTAGTAGAAGGGCGCCCATTCGGTTACCAACGGCACGCGAGCGCCGAACCGCATCAGCAGTTCGATCATCCGGTGATCGCCGGCGCTGGCGGGGCCCATGAGGATGCCGAATCCCCGATCTTCCTCCTCGCCGTTGAGCAACGACGGGTCACTGGTGAGCATCCGTTCCACGTCCGCATAACGACGAGTGGCGACGAAGTGGCCGAGGCTCCGGTCATCCTGCTCCAGCGTTCCCCCGTGCGACTTCAACAGCTCGGTCAGTTCGCGATCGCCCTCGGCGCGCATCATCGGTGTACCGCTCGACTCGACCATCGCATTCGGGTCGGCACCATGCGCGAGCAGCAGTTTCACCAGTTCGCGGCGGCGATGGTGCACGGCGGTCCATAACGCGTGTCCGCGTGGCGCGCCTTCCTCCGGCAGGTTCGGGTTCGCTCCGTGCTCGAGCAACAGCGTCGCCAGGGCGATGTCGTTCGTTTCGGCCGCCCCCGTCAGGGGACGATAGTGATTGGTGTCTTCTTCATTGGCGAGCGCCGAGTCCCGCGCGAGTGCGTCGCGAACGTAGGAAACGTCGCCCAGCATGGCGGCGATGAACATCGACTGGCGAGCGCCCCGTCGGAGCAGCAGGGACGCAATGGCGAACCGCCTCGCTTCAGGCACCCGCGCGCGCCAGTCCGGCACGAGTGCCAGGTGGATGGGCCGGTAACCGTCTCCGCGCACCGCATCGGGATCGGCGCCGGCGGCCAACAGCATCTCTACGAGCTCGAGGTCGCCCTTGTAAGCGGCGTTATGCAGCGCGGTGTCCCCTACCTCGTTGCTCTTGCGCGCCAGCGTTGGATCGCGATCGAGCCCGGCGATGACCCGGTTCCGGTCACCGGCACGTCCCGCATCGATGATCTCACGCATGCCATGAGCCAGCGCGAACCGTCGCGAAAGCCGCTCGCGCAGGAGCGCGGCCACCTCGTTATGCTCGCGCTCCTCGGCCATCGTCAGCAGTGCGTCACCGAAGGGATACGTGCGATACCCCGCGAAATCCGCCCCGTGGTCGATCAGGAACGCGGTGAGTTCGAGATGCCCCTCGCGCACGGCGAAATGCAGTGGCGGCGTGTAGTTGTACTCGACATGCACCAGCGCGGGAGCGCGCTTCACGAGCGTGCGGAATCGTTCCAGGTCTCCGTCGCGCGCGGCAACGAGCGCACTCCACACGTCTTCGGTGGTGACCATGGTACCGTCGCGCAACTGGTAGGGGCGCTGGCCGCGCAGGGCACCGGGCCGAATCATCGGACGGGCACCCTCCGCCATTTGATCGGTGAATTGCTTCAGTTCAGACCAGTCGCGAAATCCATGCTCGCGCGCCAAAACAAACTGTGCGTCGGCGAGTTGGACGTCGCCGGGGGAGCGATGTTTGGTGCCGACCCTGACAAACCGTTCGATGGCGGCGGGTTCACTGGCGCGCGCGGCACGCAGCAGGTCCTTGGCGCGCTTGCGGAGTTGCTCCAGCGAGGGACGCGGCGGGAGCCCTGATTCGGAGGGGGACATGAGATCTCCTTTCAATGGCGCCCGGGTCCGCCGCTCGGGCTGAAAGAAGATCGGGATTGTGACTGCCGGAACGTGCTCAGGTGGGCTCGGCCCTCTCCGCGGACGGGGTGCGCCCTGTAGACGCGCTCAGGACGGTACTTCCGGGCGATCCATCTG
>CAMPKM010000220.1 GCA_946887155.1 uncultured Gemmatimonadota bacterium | reverse complement strand
CAGCCTGACCGCCGCGAGCAACGAATTCTTGGTCTATGGCTGACATCGCTTCGACACCCGGGCTCGCTCCCTACTCATTGCGAGCCATAGGTGGTCACTCCTCCCGGCGAATGTTGCGCGCGTTGCGACGCCTCTATCGTGCGTCGTGACTTTCTCCGTGGTTAGGCAGCCGGTGACGGCACTCCGCACGACTCGCGCGCTCCTGCTGGGAGCTGTCTTTTTCGTGCCCGTCACAATGCCGGCGCAGGTGCCCATCAAGCGCACCGCATCGGGCTTCAACCTGTTCACGGTTGAACAGGACATCGAAGTCGGCAAGATGGCGGCAGCGGAACTGGAGAGGACACTCGACGCCGTCCGCACGCGCAGCCTGCGCCAGTTCATCGACAATGTCACGTCGGTGCTGGGCGTCCAGATATCCAACACCCCGTTCACGTTCTCGACGACCGTGGTTTCCTCGAGTCGCCTGGATGCCCACCCACTGCCTGGCGGAGCCCTCTTCATCAGCCGCGGACTCCTCTCGCTGGCCCGCAACGAAGGCGAGGTCGCCGGGGTCATCGCGCACTCGATGGCGCACGTGATCCTGCGCCACGGAACGGAACGGACGTCGCGCGCTTACCTGGCCCGGGCCGGCATCGGCGCGTTAGGCGGCTGGGGGGCGACCCACCGGACGGCGAGCCATATGGTCGGCCTCACGGGCGGATCCGGACTCCAGGCCGCGTTTCTCTCGTTCGACGACGCCGAAGAGTACGAGGCCGACGCGCTCGGTTCGGACTTGATGGCCAAGGCAGGGTACGACCCCGTCGCCATGGCGGCCGTATTCGCGACGCTCCGGCGCGAACAGAAGCGGCACGCCGGGTTGAGTTCCTTTTTCGAGCGTCACCCGGCGCCATCCGATCGCGAATACCGGATTCGAAACCTGGCCAATGTGCTCGGCCATGGCCGTGCCGAAGTGGTGGGCGGATTCCTCGCGTCGCGCCTTCGCGCGCGAACGACGCCCGCTGCCCCGTCGACCGTTACCATCGCGTCCGCGGGTTCCGTGGAGCCGATGCCCGCGCCGGTTCCTCTAAACGTTCCGCGACCATCGTCCCGGTTCGTACGCTTCAATCACCCGGACTCGCTCCTCTCGATCGAATACCCGGAGAACTGGAACGTCTTTCCTTCCGGTGTGGCCATTTCGGTCGCTCCGGAAGGCGGGGTCGTGGAGCGACGCCATGGCGAACCGCATCTCGCCCAGGGCATGGTCTTCAACTACTACGCACCGTTCGAGAACGCGGTCGAGCGGTGGAACCGGAGCCTCGAGCACAACTATGCGCCGTTCGATCGGTCGCGACCGCGCGGCATTCTCGAAGACGCGACCGACGACCTCGTGAGGCGGATCCTCAGCATCAATCCGCACCTTACGGCACCGGACCACTCGGCGAACGAGGAAGCGCTGGGTGCGGCGCGAGGCTATTCCGTGCGGTTGCGGGGAAAATCGCCGGTAACCGGAGAGGTGGAACGCGTCACCCTGTTTACGATGCTCCTGCCTGACGACGACGTCGTCTACCTCGCCTGTGTCACGCCGGCGAGATTTGCGGTGTCGATCGAGCGGGCATGTTCCCGGATGGCGCGCTCGTTGCGCGTGAACGAGGCAGCGGTCCACCGGAACTGACTTCGGTCAGCCGGTGCCGGCTACGGTGAAATCGGAAGGTCAGCGCGATCGTTTACGACGTGAAGCCAAAACGCCGCGAATAGCGCCGGGCGCTGTTGGCGTATTCCACCGCGACGATAATGACGTACAAGATCGGGATGATGCTTTCGATCACCCGCCCCGCCGCGACCTGCTGGGCGAGGAGCATCACGGCTGTTATGCCGTAGATCACGGCCAGGACACGCAGCGTCGCCGCGCCCATGGAAGAGAGAAGCCAGAAGCGCGCGGACCACAGGATCGACGCCAGCGCCAGCATCAGCACACCCGACAATCGAATGACGCCGAGGACGGCGACAGAGGCTTCAGTGACCCCGAGTCCGCGAAGCAGGATGGCCGGAACCAGCAGCGCCGCGATGGCGCACGCGCCAAGTCCCACGGCGCTGGCATGAATGACATTCAACCGAAACATGATGCTCCCCCACGATGCTCGCCTCGTCGATAGACGAGCAGACGACGTCCAGGTATCGACGAGTCGGCCAGCAATAAATCGGGTCGCACTCGGGCCGCGCAACGATGACTTGGGCTTTGACGTGAAGCGACGCGTGGACCGCTCAGGTTTTTGCTGAAGACGCCTTCCGGCTCCCGGGGGGGATCGGACAGACCGCTCCATTTCCCGATACGGAGGTCAGTGTTGCGGATCTGCCGACCAAGGGAGGGAGTGTGCCGCCGCAGGCGCCAACGACACTGAATTCACCGTCACAACGCCTTCAAGCGGTGCGCACAAGAAACGGCTGCCGGCCCCGGTGGTGGTGGACCCTCGAACCACCAGACGGACCGACAGCCGTTAGGCGAATGACCAACCGGCGCGACCCGTGAGGGCCGCGCCCGTTGTGCGTCAGACCTTGCGATAGTAGAGCTGGATCTTGCCGTCAGCGGTCACTTCGGCGGCGATGACTTCCGACACCGACGGATTCGCCGATTCCTTCTTCAGCCGCGCTTCGACCGCGGGGTGCTTCGACAGTACGTCGTGCAACTGCTTGATGGCGTCCTTGTTCTTGTCCAGCTGGACCTGCAGCATTTCGTCTCCCTTGCCCTCGAGCAGCGGCTTGGTGTCGATGACCTGGAGATCGGCCTCCTCGATCGTCTGGCGCTTCGTCAACTCATCGATCGTGGCGGACGTCTTCGTCATGGCCGTGACCAGACCTTCGAACGTGGGCGCTGGGCGCGCGACATCGCCTCGCGATGTCACGGTATCCTGCGCCATGACCGGCGTGGCTACGACCGCAATGAGGAGCGACAGCAGGAGCTTCTTCATATGGAGTACCTCGAGGAATGGAGAGTGCTGAGGCCGCTCGCTTCAATGAGCGACGATTTTCCCCAGAGGATGGGCGATGGTTCAGCACAATGCTGCGACGCAGATCACGCGTTAGGCACGGCTGGGCCTGTTTCACAGCGATGGGTCCGCTCCGGACGCCCGGGGCCGCTGGAGCAGCGACTATCCCGGACGCCCTTGCGGACTGGGGGTGCCTAACGTCGAAGCGTGGACCTCGTTCAGCGTGGCGGAAGTTGTGGCAACCGGCCTGCCGTCCACGGGATGCCGGCCGCTTCCGCCGCCGTTTCGACCGCGCGCACGTCTACCTCAGCGAACTGCCGGACCTCGGCAAGGATGGCCCCAAGCGCGTTGCGCACGATGTCCAACTGCGCCAACTGGGCTTCCGTGGGCGCCTCGAGCGTCGAACCGCGCGACTGCGCGAGTGCGATCTGGAGCCGGCCGAGCAGTCCGGTTGGAGAGCTTTCGTTCCGGCGGCCGCGCGTTGGATCGCCGTTCAGCCGCTCCTGCAGGTCGAGGAGCCGGGTCTGCAACGCGCGCACCTGTCGTATCAGCGCGCTGTCGGAACGCGGGGATTCGTCGATCGCCCGCCGGAGGAAGTTCAGCTTCCCGGTGAGGTCGTTGAGGTAGGCCCCGGCGCCTAACGCAGCACGCTCCAGCTCGACGTTGCGCAACTCACTCGCCAGAATGGCTGCCGTCCGCGGATTGCGACGCGAACCCGCCGGATCTGCATCGACCACGGCAAAGGTCATCGGGGCACCGATTGGCGAGACGACGCCATCGACCCGCGTGTAGAGCCGCGCCGTGTACTGGCCGGGCAACGCGAACGGCCCGGTCGGCGGCGAAAAGAACGGGAAGTCGGGGTCGATCGCAAACGGCGGCCCGTTCACCGGGTCGACCGGCTGGTACTTGAGGTCCCAGGTCACGCGATGCATGCCTGACGAGGCGGGCCCGGTCATCCGCCTGACGCGGTTGCCGGCCGCATCGCTCACCTCGACGATGACCGCCGGATCCTCCTCTCGGTCCTCGGCTTTGAGGTCGGCCCACGATGGAATGGTGGCATCCTGGTTGTTCCGCGCCGTCGCCGCATCGGCATCACGGCGCCGTGCGCGACGCGACTTGAGGTCGTCGCGCAGGTAATAGGTGATCGTGGCCCCGTACGGCGGGTTCTCGGCCAGGTAGTGCCCTGCCCCCTGGAACGACGCGCCGGGAAGGCCTAACGGCGCCGACTGCGCGTACAGCAGCGCCGGCCGTGCGGGAAAGAGGTGCGCCGCCGATGCTACGACATCAGGCGTGAGCGTGCGCAGGGCCGAGTAGTCGTCGAGGATATAGAAGCCCCGGCCGAACGTCGCGAGGACGAGGTCACTGGCGCGGGCCTGAATCGCGATGTCGCGGACCTGGGTGGTCGGCAACCCGCCCTTGATCTGCACCCACTTCGCACCGCCGTCGATCGACGCAAATGCACCGAACTCCGTTCCGACAAAGAGGAGGTTCCGATTTCGCGGATCTTCCGCAATCGCCCACGCTGCACCGCGTGCCGGCAGATTCCCGCTGATGCTGGTCCACGTCCGGCCGAGGTCTGTGGACTTGAGTACGTACGGCTTGTAGTCGCCCGTCCAGTGATTGTTGAAGGTGACGTAGATCGTCCGTGCGTCGTGGTTCGACGCCACCACCTTGGCGACATACGTGGTTTCGGGGACCGTCGGGAAGCGGTCGATGTTGCGCCAGGTCGTCCCGCCGTCGTCGGTGATCGACACCCGGCCGTCGTTTGTCCCCGTGATCAGCAGTCCCTCCTGGACCGGGGACTCCGCGATCGTCGTTATGTTGCCGTATAGCGTGGTGGAGGCGTTCCGGCCAACGGCATCGACGCCCTGCACGCGATCCATCATCTTCAGCGTCGCCCGATCGATATTGCGCGACAGGTCGGGCGAGATGATGCGCCACGAGTTGCCGCGATCGTCGCTGCGCAGCAGGCGTTCGGCCGCAAAGTAGATGCGCGTCGGCGAGTGCGGACTGACCATGAGTGGCGAGTCCCAGTTCCAGCGGAGTCCCGGACCATTGGCGGCGTCCTCGGGCTGGATGCCCATCACGTCGCCGGTCGCGAGGTTGAATCGCGACAGTGAGCCGAACTGCGCCTGTGCGTAGACGATGTTCGGATCGGACGGATCGAACGCGCTGCCGAATCCGTCACCGCCCTGGGTGATGATCCAGTCGGCGTTACGGATGCCGTTGACGGTCCGCGTCCGGCTCGGTCCGACCATCGAGAAGTTGTCCTGCGTGCCGCCGGCGACGCGGTAGAATGGCTGGAGGTCGTCGACGGTCACTCGATAGAACTGCGTCACCGGGATGTTCGCCGCGAAGCGCCACGTGCGTCCGCGATCCCAGCTCTCATAGACACCGCCATCGCAGCCCACGATGAGGTGGTCGACTTCATCCGGGTCGATCCACACCGAATGGTTGTCGACGTGCTTGGCAAGTTCGCCCACGCGGCGGAATGTGCGCCCACCGTCGTCGGTGACCTGCAGGATCACGTCAGCGGCGTAGACACGGTCGACGTCATGCGGGTCGGCGAAGATTTCGTTGTAATAGTTGCCGCCCGTCTGGTACGAATTCATGCGCTCCCAGCTCACGCCGCCATTGGTGGAGCGGAAAAATCCACCGCGGCCCTGCGCGGCGTCGGCGATGGCATAAACGACGTCCGGGTTCACCGGCGAGATCGCCAACCCGATGCGGCCGAGAT
>CAMPKM010000219.1 GCA_946887155.1 uncultured Gemmatimonadota bacterium | reverse complement strand
CAGGCATCGTGTATCGTGGCAGGCCAAGCCGGGCGCCACGCTCGAGCACGCGCCGGGCGCGCAAGTTGTCCGTGGCGATGCTGGTGAAGAATCCATCGACCGTTCCGGCTGTCCTGGCGAGAAACCGGTAGCCGTCACGCAGCATCGATGCCGATCGAGGCGCGTCAGGATCGATGCGCAGCTCACCGAGGTAGGCAACGCGCTGCGGAGTGCCGTTGCGATACAGCGTGTTGATGCTGCACCGGCCCATGCCGGCGAGCCGGCCGCCCTGTCGCGCGATGAGCGTGACGTCGTCGCTGCCGGCCAGGCCTTCGCCCGCGAAGTAGTGTGGCTCCCGCGTGAAGGCCACGCGTATCGCGCCCGGCATGACGGCCCGGCGCAGGAGGGCGCGCAGTTCGGCGTCGTCCTCCCGGCGCGCGAGCGCCAGTTCCGTGGCTTCAGTCAGTTCGCGGAGAGCAGCGGCCCGCGCCACGCCTGGTCTCCCAGTGGATAGTGATCGCGCAGGCTCACGTCCTGACGGTGGAGCGAGTTGATCAGGTAGAAATTGCGCCACATGAATCCACTGTCGCGATTCACGGGATCCATGCTGCGACGCAGGATACTCGGCCATCCGTAGAACCGGCGTCGCGCGGCCAGGCATGCTCGCTGCAACTCGTCAGGCGACATGCCGCGCGGTTGAAACGGGATGCGGTTGTAGCTGTACTGCTCGTCCAGCCACCAGGCGTCGAACAGCAGCCGGCCTTCATCCTGCAAGCGACGGTAGAGCGGCGTCGCCGGGAACGGCGTCAGGTGGTTGAACGCGGCGATATAGAATCCATGGCGCTGCGCGAAATCCACCGTCGGGGCAAAACTGTCGGGCGTGTCGCCGTCGTAGCCAAAAATGAAGGTGCCGTAGATGCGGATATTGTGACGCCGCAGGTTGGCCAACGCGACTTCGAAGCCACCCTTAGCCGAATTGAACCGCTTGTTCATCGACTCCAGGTTTGCCGGGTTGAGGCTTTCGAAGCCGATCAGTACGCCCTGGCAGCCGCTGCGCACCAGCAGGTCGAGGAATTCCTCGTCGTGGGCGGCATTGATGCTCGACTGGCTCACCCAGCGGATGCCTAACGGGATCAGTGCCCGGAAGAACTCCTTGGCCTGCCGCATGTTCGACGTGATGTTGTCGTCGACGAAGAAGAACAGCTTCTTCGAGTCCTTGAGCGCGCGCAGCTCGGCCAGGATATCGTCGACCGGTCGCCGGGTCTGCGTGGCCTCGAACACCGTCTGTACGGCGCAGAACTCGCACTTGAAGTGACAGCCGCGTCCGGCCTCGACGAGGCCGATGGGCAGGTATCGCTTGCCGCGGAAAATCGAACGATCCGGCCTGAGCCCGGCGAGCGGCGTCCGCCCCTCGGCGCGATAGAACTTCTCGAGGCGGCCGTGCCGGGCGTCATCGATCACGCGCGGCCAGAGCTGCTCGGCTTCGCCGGTGACGACGGCCTCTGCATAACGAGCCACCTCGTCGGGACAGAGGCTGGCGTGAAAGCCTCCCATGACCACGGGAACGCCGCGTTTCCGGTATTCGCTGGCAATCTGGTAGGCGCGGCGCGCCGTATACGTCTCCACGCTGATCGCCACCAGGTCCGTTTTCTCATCGAACGGAATGAGTTCCATCCGGTCATCGTAGAACTTCACGTCCACGTCCCGGGGCGTGAGCCCGGCGACGGTCGCGGCGGGCAGCGGTTCCATCTGCCAGGTACGGATGTACTTCTGTCCCGGCTTTCGTCCAACGCAGGGGTGAATGATCGTCAGGCGCATGCAGACGAGGATGGCGGATGGCAGATGGCGGCGGGCAGGAAGCTCACGACGCGCGGACCAGAGTTTCATTCGCAGGCGTGCTGGGTGCACGGCCGATGATCCAGTCGCAGTTGTAGAATCGCGACAGGTTGTTCGCGTAGAACCGGTAACCCAGGTTAGTGCCGAGTCGCACCGGCCAGGGCGCCGGCGAGCTGCGGATGCGCTGCCAGATCGAGCGGTAACTATAGGCGTGTTTCCAGGCTGCTTCGATGCCGTCCTGCAGCTCCTGCACACTCATGTGTTTCGGCTGGAAGACGACATGCTGGGCGTCGTACAACTCCCAGTCGCGCGTGAGGATCCGGCCTTCGGCATCGAGCCGCCGGTAGAGTGGAGTGTTCGGAAAGGGGGTGACGACCGCAAAGCGCGGAAGATCGATCCTTGCCTTCACCGCAAATTCGGCGGTGCGGAGGAACACGTCCTTGTGGTCGTCGTCCAGGCCGAACACGAAGCATCCCTGCAGTGCGATGCCATGCTTGTGCAGGCGTTCGACGATCGTCGCATAGTGATCGGGCGAATTGAATCCCTTCCGGTTGCCCTTGAGGTTCACCGTCGACAGTGATTCGAGGCCCATCAGCAGTCCGGTGCAACCGCTTCGCTCGGCGAGATCGAGCAGTTCTTCGTCGTCTGCCAGGAGAACGGTCGACAGGCCGTACCATCGCAGCTTGAGCGGAATCAGCGCTGTGAACAGGTCGACCGCGTAAGAGCGATCGGCGATGATGTTGAGGTCGACGAAGATCAGCTTGCGCGCGCCATGCTGGCGAATCTCGCCGACAACGTCATCGACCGGCTTCTGGAACGGCTTGCGGCCCCAGGCCGTCGGCACGACGCAGAACTCGCACGCATGAACGCAGCCGCGTGTCGCCTCGAAAACATTGTTGGTGAGGAAGTGTTTCGAAGGCAGCAGGTCCCGCCGAGCGAATGGCCGGTTGGCGAGGCTCAGCCCCGGTTGCTGCACATAACGAGGCTTCAACTGACCGGCGGCAACGTCACGAACCAGTTCGGGCCACGTATCCTCAGCGTAGCCGACGACGGTGGCATCGGCGTGAGGCTGGGCATCGTCGGGGATCAGTGTGACGTGTGGACCGCCAAGCACCACGGTGATACCGCGCGAGCGAAAATGATCCGCCAGCTCGTAGGCGCGCTTTGATGTGCCGGTGATGACGGTCAGCCCGATGAGGTCGGCGTCCAGGTCCATCGGGACATCGGTGATCCCTTCATCGAACAGTTCAACGGTGTGCTGGATGTCCTGCGGAATGAGCGCCGCGAGTGTGGTGAGCGTGAGCGGCTGGTAGCGCAGCGATTTCTTCCAGATTCCGCCCCGATGGCGGTAGAGCGGGCCCTTGGGGGAAATGAGGGCAATCTTCAATGAAGGGGCCCGCATGAGACCTCGTGTCGTGGATGACCGGTCCGATTGTACCGCGTCGTCGCCGCGTCGGTCCAGACCGGGGACGGAGGAGGGACGGAGCAGGGACGGAGCAGGGACGGAGGAGGGACGGAGCAGAATTTGTGACGAGGACGGTGGCGTTTCTGTCCGTCGGACAACGATCCTCTGCCTCCCGGAATCGAATGCCGCCATATCCGGGACGACGCGGCACGCCCGCAAAGAATTTTCGGCTCGGCGCCAAGTCGCGTAACAGATTGCCAAATAAGGGTTTAGACTTGATCAGCTTTCTGCGCTCTCCAGTCTCACCACTACCCCACGTTGACGGATGACGCAATTGCGGGGTCTCCCTATTCAGAACGACAGTGATGCCGCAATCGTGGCGCGGGTCCTGGGTGGTGACTCCCGGGCGTACGCTGTGATCGTGGCGCGATACCGGGCTCAGTACGGCCGTTATGCAGTGCGGATGCTCGGTAGCCGGGAGGATGCGGAGGAGGCGCTGCAGGATGCCTTCGTCCGTGCCTACCGATCGCTGGCCAAGTGTGACGATCCCGAGCGCTTTGCGCCCTGGTTCTTCCGCATCCTGGCCAATCGCTGCCGGACTGCCGGAACCCGACGTGGTCGCCGAGAGCGGACATTTGTCAACGATGACATCGCCCTCTACGGAGCCTCAGAAGATCATCCGGCGGAACGCACGGCCTGGCGCGAAGAGCTGGAACGTGCTTTGCAACGACTGGACGTCGACCAGCGGGAAGCATTCCTGCTGAAGCACGTCGAAGAACTGGGGTATGAAGACATGGCGGTGATCACCGGCGTCGGTGTCTCCGCGCTGAAAATGCGGGTCAAACGAGCGTGCGAGCGGCTGCGGATGCTGCTCCATGAGGTGCAAGGTGGCTGACGAACCCACGGATCCATTCATCGATCAGATAGCGGCCGAGCTGCGGCGCCCCGTGCGCTTCGACTCGCGTTTTGACGATCGTGTAATGGCATCACTGGACGCCCCGGCAGTCATCCCGCTGCACCCCGGTCGCGCCAAGCGCCAGGAACCATGGATTGTCCGTCCCTGGACGTTGCGCGTTTCGCCGATTGCTGCATTCGCAACCGCCGCGGCACTCGCCGGCGTTGTCGCGATAAGCGCCTGGCAACTGCGTGGACCTCAGCAGGTTCAGGTCGCTACGACGAACATCGCTGACTCGAAGCTCACGCCGGTCGCGAACGTTGGTGAAGAGCCGCTCGTCGTGCAGCAGTTCACCTACTACGAGAAGGGACTCAAGTCGATCTCGATCGTTGGTGGATTCAACGACTGGGACGAGGATTCAACGAAGCTGGTTGAGGTGTCGCCGGGTGTGTGGACCATTTCGATGGCATTGCCACCGGGTGTCTACGAATACCAGTTCATCCTCAACGGCTCGAAGCGCGTGACCGATCCGACGATGCCGCAGGTCTCGAGTGACTTCGGATCCCCGAACTCTGTGGTCACGGTCAGCCCGAAGGTGCCGCGATGAGCCGACGCTGGACTACGGCATCGTTCCCGGTCGCGGCGTTTGCGGCGCTCGGCTTCACGTTCATCGCCTCGGACGAACGGATCGAGGAACGCGTCGACCCGCGGATCCGGTCGTCGGTCGCGGCGATCGCTGACTCGCTCGAGCGCGAAGGCGTGATGCCTGAACCGCTGATTGACTACGCGCTGGAAGGGACGCAGAAGCGGGGAAATCCTGAGGTCATCCTGACCGGCGTGCGCAAATGGGCGAAGGACCTGCGACGCTCCCGCCACCTGCTTGGTCCTGGCGCAACGCCAAACGAAGTGATTAACGGCGCAAAGGCACTCCGGGCCGGCGTCGACGAGGCCAAGCTCGAGCGGTTGCGCGTCGAACGCAGCACGCAGCGTTATGCATCGTCGCTCAGCACGATGGCGTACCTGATCAGCAGCGGCGTTTCGGCTGAAACCGCTTCGACCGTGCTCGTCAATATTGCGCTCAGCGGTGCATCTGAAACGCAGATCCGCGCTTTGCAGGACGAAATCCAGAGCGACATCAATCGCGGCATGCCGCCCGGAGCATCGACGGTCGCGCGCGCATACGGTCTGCTGCAGGCCATCGAAGCAAGTCGCACAGATGGCGTCGTTCCAGGCGCAGCGTTACCTTCGACGCGCGGTACGGCGCGCCCAGCTGATCCGATGGCGAACGGTTCCCTGCGAGGTTCCGCGGTCGGCAATCAGGGCGACGGGGCTCGCCCGCCCGCACCCCGCGGAAAGGACAACAAGCGACCGTAACCCACCGACGGTATCAGCCGGTTCACGCTGCGCGGCGGGGGAATCTCCCTCGCCGCGCCACTGTTTCTAGGACTGTTCTCTCCGGTTGCCGCGCGCGCGCAAACACCGGTCCGAACTCGCGACGCCAGTTTCGCCGTGGTGCAATACGACGGCGGCGTAACCGCAGGCGCGCTCACGCTGTACGATGCCGTCGTCCTCTCGAATGAACGCACATC
>CAMPKM010000218.1 GCA_946887155.1 uncultured Gemmatimonadota bacterium | reverse complement strand
TCGCATAGCCTAACGGGCGCCGGCTGGCGGCGCCGGCGCCGAGTCCGAGCGCAATCGGCAGCGCGCCAAAGATCGCGGCGACCGACGTCATGAGGATCGGCCGCAGCCGGATCCGCCCCGCCTCGACCATCGCCTCGAACGCCGCCATGCCCTTCCCCCGCAAATCGTTGGCGTACGTCACGAGCAGGATCGAGTTCTTGGACACCAGTCCGATCAGCAGGATCATGCCGACCTGGCTGTACACGTTGAGCGTCGAGCCGGCAATCCACAGCGCGCCTAACGCTCCGGTCACGGCCAGCGGCACCGCCAGCAGCACCGTGAACGGATGCAGCAGCGACTCGAACTGGGCCGCCAGGACCATGAACACGAAGACCAGGGCCAGCGCGAACGCGAAGGCCAGTGCGCCTCCGCTGTCGCGGAACTCGCGCGATTCACCCGCGTAGTCGATGGTCGAACCTGGCGGCAGCACCTGAGCGGCCACCGCATTGAGCGAGTCCAGCGCCTGGCCTAACGTGAACCCGGGGGCCAGGCTGGCGGACAGCGTGAACGACCGCACGCGATTGTGATGGTTGAGCTGGCGCGGGCCACTGCGCTCGTCGACCTGTGTCACCGCGTCGAGTGGCACCAGCTCACCCTCGCGGCCGCGAACCTTGAGCCCCGTGATGTCCGACGGAGTCGATCGTTCGGCCGGATCGAGCCTCAGGATCACGTCGTACAGCTTGTTGTCGGACGTGAACCGGCTCACGTCGCGGCCACCGAGCATGGTCTGGAGGGTGACGGCGATGTCGCGTGCCGGCACACCAAGGTCCTCGGCACGATCACGATCGAGACTGACGACGAGCTCAGGTCGCGTGACACGGAGGTCGGTGTCGACGTTTACCAGACCCGGGATCGTTCGCGCACGATTCACGAGCGAATCCATGCCATTCGCCAGTGTCTCGAAATCACGGTGGCGCACGACGAACTGCACCGGCGGCAGGAATCCGCCGAATGCCGGCGGGTTCGACGCAAACGCAAAGACGCCGGGCACGCCGAAGAAGAACTGCGGCTGGATTTCGTCGATGACATCCTGGGCCGAACGGTCGCGCTCCTCGGCGTCGGTGAGAATGGTGCCGAAGAACCCCGAGCTCGGCGATCCCCCGAAGCCCACGAACGCGAACGTCGACCGCACGTCCTTCGTCTTGTGCGCAATCGCCTCGATCTGCCTGATGTATTCGTCGGTGTACTGGACCGACGCTCCCTCGGGCGCGACGACGAACGTGAAGAAACATCCTCGATCGTCCGCCGGCACGAACTCCTGCTCGAGCGCCTGATAGAGAAATACCGCGGATACGGTCATGGCCGCGCCGCCGGCAATCGCGATCGCCGGTCGCCGCAACGATGCCGACAACAGCCGCACATAACCGCTGGTGATCCCGGTCAGGACAGAGTGCACCGTCCGGTGGAACGCCGACTCGCGCGACGACACCCGGAGGATCTTCGCCGAAAGCATCGGTGTGAGCGTCAACGCAACGATGCCGGAGATGAGCACCGAGCCACCGACCGCCACACCAAACTCGTTGAACAGTCGCCCGGTGGCGCCGGTCAGGAACAGCAGCGGCGAGAACACCGCCACCAGGGCAATCGTGGTCGCAATGACCGCGGTGGTGATCTCTTTCGTGCCGTCGATGGCGGCCGTCTCCGGATCCTTGCC
Organism: uncultured Gemmatimonadota bacterium; assembly: GCA_946887155.1. The sequence continues at coordinate 4,014 of CAMPKM010000218.1, read as the reverse complement.
CAGTTCTTCCTGGTGTCGGTACGCGTTCTCGAGCACGATGATCGCGTCGTCGACGACGATACCAATCGCGAGGATGAGACCGAGGAGCGTAAAGGTGTTGATCGAATAGTTCAGCGCGGAGAGGATCGCGAACGTGGCGATGATCGACACCGGGATCGCCAGCGCGGGGATGATGGTCGCGCGCAACGTCGCGAGGAACAGGAAGATGATCAGGATGACGAGGCCGGCCGTCAGCAACAGCGTTTCACGCGCTTCGGTGATCGACCGCTCAACGAAAATCGTGGCGTCGAACGCCATGTTGAGATTCACGCCAGGCGGCAACGCGGCGCGGATCGATGGAAGCTCGCGGTTCACCCCGGCCGCAACGTCCAGCACGTTCGCCTTGGACTGCCGCACGACGCCCACGAACACCGCGTCCTTGCCCGAGTACCGCGTCACCGATCGCTCGTCTTCCGGTCCGACTTCCACGCGGGCAACGTCGCGCAACTTGACCAGCTGGTTCTCAGTACTGGAAACCGTCAGCTCGTTGAACTCGTCGACGGTCTTCATTTCGCCCAAGTAGCGTACCGAAAACTCGCGCCGCTCGGACTCGATGCGACCAGCCGGGATTTCAACACTGCGCGTCTGGATGGCGCTCGCGACGTCCTGTGCCGTCAGTCCGCGTGCATTCAGTTCACGCGGTGAAAGCCAGACCCGCATGGAGAATCGCCGCTCGCCGAAGATCGGCGCGCCCGACACACCGGGAATGGTCTGCAACCGCGGCTTGATCAACCGGTCGCCCATGTCCGACAGCTCGATGAGGCTGTAGCTGTCCGACGTCAGGGTCATGAAGATGATCGGGAACGCATCGGCGTCTTCCTTGGCGATCACCGGTTCTTCGATGTCTTCGGGAAGGAAGCCGCGAATGCGCGCCACCTTGTCGCGCACGTCCTGCGCGGCCGCTTCGATGGGACGGTCGAGCAGGAACTCCAGCGTTATGGTGCTGATCTGGTCCGCGCTCGAACTCGACATCGTGCGAAGGCCCTCGACACTCGAGAGTTCTTCTTCGAGAATGTCGGTGACCGAAGATTCCACCACTTGTGGACCGGCACCCGGCAGAATGGTCGTCACCGTCACCACAGGCGAGTCGGCATCAGGAAACTCACGGACCGGCAGGCGCGTGTATCCGATCACGCCAACGAGCACGAGTCCCAAACTCACCATGCTGGCAAGAACTGGCCGGCGAATGAATCGCTCAGCAAACTGCATCACTACCTCCCGCGGCTTGTCCGCTCGAGGCGATCGAATTGAATCGCCTCCCCACTTTCATCGTCGTTCCGGGCAGCTGGGAATCGACAAAGGGATACCGAAGATACACCGAAATGGGCAGACTTCAAGCTGCACGATGAGTTCCTGAGACGCCCGGCAACCAGCACCCCCCGACATGCAATGAACCCGACCTACGCTCAGCTCCTTCTCGACTTCCATTACTGGTCCCGGAATCGCGTGCTGGAGGCAGTCGCTGCCTTATCCCAGGATCAATACCAGCGTCCGCTCGGAAACAGCTTCGCTTCGGTGCGCGACACGTTGAATCATGTCTACGAAGCCGAGTGGGTCTGGTATTCACGGTGGAACGGCGTATCGCCGACGGCCTTTCCATCCGGCGACGAAAGACCCGACCTGGAGACGTTGCAGGCACGCTGGCTCGAACTGGAGGGCGAGGTGCGTGCGTTCGTATCGAATTGCGGACAGCCTGAGCTCGATCGCGTGATCGAGTACCGGCTCATGAGTGGCAAGGCGGGCGCGTCACCGCTCTGGCAACTGGTCGCGCATCTCGTGAACCACGCGACGTATCATCGTGGGCAGGTGACGACAATGCTGCGGCAACTCGGCGTGCCGGCGCCGAAGAGTACGGATATGATCACGTTTTTTCGAGAATGAGGTTGAGGATTGTAATGGCAATTGGCAGATGGTGCGGGTTGGCGGGAGAAAGAGGCGTGACGCGGGTGGTGAAGAGGGCGTGAAGAGAGGCGTGAAAAGGGGCGTGAAAAGGGGCGTGAAGAGGGGCGTGAAAAGAGGCGTGAAGGACGTGAAGAGGCGCGCGTGAAGAGGGGCGCCCTTCGGCAGTTAGCGCACTTTGGCAGTTAGCGCCGTCTGGCAGTCCGCGCCGTTTGGCAGTTCGCCGCCGTTAGGCACCCCGCCCTCGATGAACATGAAACACGCCGGGGCCTCAATGTGCCCCGGCGTGTTCTGCGCCGCGTTCGGAGGATCCAGGCGGCAATGCCGCGAGAGTCCTGAGACTCCCGATTTCCGAACCGGCGCCCGATCGGCGTATGTTGCGACCGATCGGTGCATCCCCGCTCGTCGGCGGGGAGATACAGTGGGTCAATGCACGCGGAGCCTTTCGCGCTTCGCTTCCTGAATTCTGGAAGAATCGGGACCATTCTGCCCGATCTGCTTGGAGCTCCGTGGCGGCATCGCCCTCGGTCTGCACTGGCAGTATTCACCGAAACTGGACTTGCTGCAAGAGGATGTTTCCTGACAGCCATTCTTCGAGCGCGGGGTATCATGCAGTCTCGGGCCATTCAAGGCCGTGGTCGTGTCCGTCAGAGCTGCACCGCGGGAGAAGCGTCGTTGTGCGCTGCGTCAGCCTGACGAGTCGCGCATCGCAAGTCGCTGCTCGATCGCATCCAGGCGTTCCACGATCTGCTTCAGGTCCTCGCGATCGGCCTGTACCACCGGAACCGTCGGCAAGGACACCGACCGCGAAGGCCAGAACGTCTTCAACAGCGCGAATGCAAACAGGAGCAGCAGCAACGCCTGTGCCAGCAGTGTCTCGACGCTCGGGAAGATGCCCATCGCATCGACATGCGGCCAACCGGGCAGCACCGTTATGCTCACCACGCCGCCTTCCTGGAGTTCGCGGATCCCCTTCCCCATGAACACGAACGCCATGTAATAGAGCAGCACGCTCGTCACCGCGAAAAACGGCCGCAGCGGGATCCGGATCCCGAACTTCCAGAACAGCGTGAAGATCACCGCCAGGATCACACCACCCACGACGATGCCGCCGAGTATCGGCAGGATGATATTCGTCCCCTCGTTCAACAGCGCCTGATAGAACAGCGCCGTCTCGGCGCCCTCGCGATACACCGCCAGGAATGCAACCAGTGCCAGGGCCCGCCCACCGCCGTGCTGCAGCGCCGCGTCCACCTTCTCGCGGATGAACTTCTGCCACTTGGCCGCCTCGACCCTGGAAATCAGCCAGTAGCTGACCGAGAAGAGCACGGCCACCGCTACCAGCATCGTCACGCCCTCGACGACCTCGCGTGTCGCCGGCAGGGCCCGCAAGGCCGTCGCCATGACCACCGCCGTCACCGCGCTCGCGCCTAACGCGAGCCCGACGCCGATCCAGATCGACTTCAGCCGCTCGCGATGGCCGGTCTTGACCAGGAACGCGACCACGGCACCGATGACGAGGATCGCTTCCAGTCCCTCGCGCAGGATGATCAGCAGCGACTGGAGGAACGCGCCGAAGCCGCTCGCCGGCGGACCCGCCAGGTCCTTCACGCCGGGCAGCGCCTGATCGATCGCGTTCATCGACCGCTCCGCCGCACGGAAGTCACGCGCAGCGATGGCGCCGCGAAAATCGGCGAAGTGGCGCTCGATCGACGCCACCATGCCGGGACTCCGAGCCCGCGCCGGCGTCTCCAGCGGCTCGAACGCGATGTAGGCGTCGAACGACTGATCGTCCGCCTCGTCCTGCCGGCCGATCCGCGCCGACGCAATCGCCGACTGCAGCAGCCGGCGCACGGCACGGATCGTCGAGTCGGGATCAGCCCGTCCGGAAACCCGCGCGCCCGGCGCGTCGCCCGCCGAAAGGGTCCGCACCCATGCCACCAGTCCGTCGATCTCGCCGGCCGTCAGTTCGCGAGCGGCCGGCATCGCTGTCCCCGCGATGCCACCCCGGATCGCCGACGCAATCTGCACGTCGCTCCGCTCCGCCTGCCATGCAAACGATGACAGCTCCCGCGG
>CAMPKM010000217.1 GCA_946887155.1 uncultured Gemmatimonadota bacterium | reverse complement strand
ATCGCCGTAGGTCGTGATGCCGCCGGAGATTTCGCGCTCGGACTCCGCGGCGCATCTGCGGGATGCGGTCGTCCAGCGCCTGCAGCTCGTGCCCGGCGTTCTCGATGCAGCCATCGGCACACTGCCGACGGCCGGGTTTCGCGTACCGCGGCCGTTGGTCGTCGAAAGCGGCGACGGAATCCGCGACCTCGGCATGACGGACTACCAGACGGCCTGGGTCGACCGGAACTACTTCCGTGTGAGCGGCATCAGGCTCCTTGCCGGGCGTCTGCCTGACGCCGGTGCTTCGGATCAGTCCCGGGCACCGTTCCGTGGCCTCTCCGAAGAGATCGTCGTCAATCGTGCCTTCGCGCGACGCATTGCCCCTGACGGAAACGTGCTGGGCCTGCGTATCAAACCAGCTCCGTCACCGGGCGGCCGAAACGCACCGGCCGACGTCTGGACTACCATCGTGGGTATCAGCGACGACGTGCAGCTCCCGGGCGTACGCGGGGACCTCGAGTCCTATCAGCTCTACTCCTTGCCGCTGGCACGAATGCCGAATGCGATCTACGTGGTCCGCATGAGGGCGGTGCCGCCTGACGTCGAATCGGTGCTGCGCAGCGGCATTCAGGAAGTGAACCCGACGTTCATCGGGCGCAGGACCCGGGTCGCGGACGATTACCTGCGCGAGTCCCTGGCCCCCACGCGTTTTGCGCTCGGGCTGATGGGCGCGTTCGCGTTGATTGCGCTGGTGCTCTCCGCGGTGGGCCTGTACGGCGCGATCGCCTACGCCGTCACCCAGCGGACGAAGGAACTCGGCGTCCGGATCGCACTCGGCGCCACTCGTCAGGCGGTGGTGCGGATGCTGGTGGGCGATGGCCTCAGGCTGGTCGCGTTAGGTCTTCCCCTCGGCCTGATTCTCGCGGCAATACTGAGTCGATCCCTGTCGGCGCTGCTCTATGGCGTGACACCGGGTGATCCGCTGACGTTCGTGGTGATCGCCGCCGGCGTGACCGCCATCGCGTTGCTCGCGTCATACCTGCCGGCTCGTCGCGCGCTGGGAATCAATCCCGCCGACGCCCTGCGGTTGGACTGAACAATCGCGGTCTGGGCCCGATTGCCTGCCGCCCGCTTGACAATGAGACAGACCTGTCTCATCCTTCCCCGGTCACTATCCAACCGGGAGCAACCATGGACAAGCACCTGCAGTGCGTCGTAGAGGGATGCCAGACGAAATTCACCGCGGCCAACGAAAAGGACATCCTCGACCAGGTGGCCAGGCACGCGGCCAACGAGCACGGCGTTACCGAGGTCAGCCCGGAACTTCTGGCAAAGGTCCGCGCCGCCATTCGCGATGCCTGATCGCACGATGCGCGTGGCCTCGGTCAACACTTCCCCCGGCACGATCATCGAGTGGCGAGGCCGCCGCGTACTCACCGGAATCTTCAAGCGACCGGTCATTGATCGGGTGGATGTGCGGCGGGAAGGTCTCGTCGGAGATCGCCAGGGTGACCTCACCGTGCACGGCGGCGAGCTCAAGGCCGTCTATTCATATTCCACGGCCAATTACGAATGGTGGAATCTGCAACTCGGCCACGTGCTTCCGTACGGGATGTTCGGCGAGAATCTCACGATCGACGGTCTCGATGAAGAGACCGTCGCCATTGGCGATCGATTCACCATCGGCAGCACCACCCTCGAGGCGGTGCAGCCGCGGCTGCCGTGCTACAAACTCGGCATCCGTTTCGGCGACCAGGCCATGGTGAAGCGCTTCATGCAAAGCGGCCGCTTCGGTACGTACTTTCGCGTGGTGACCGAGGGCAATGTCGGCGTGGGTGACGAGGTACGTCTCGTGTCCCATGATCCCCTGGCGCCCCCGATCGTTTCACTCGTCAGGCAGCGAACCGGGCAATGATCACGGTCAGCGCGCGCGAACGTATCCTCAGCACGGCCACGCGGTTGTTCTACGAACACGGTATTCATCGCGTCGGGATCGACCTCGTCATCGCGGAATCCGGCGTCGCCAAGATGTCGTTGTATCGCCAGTTCGGCTCGAAGGAGGAACTGGTGCTCGCCTTTCTCGACCGGATCAACACCGAGTGGTTCACCTGGCTCAGCGGGCGCGTCGCGTCAGCGCGCGCGCCGCAACGGCCGCTCGCTGTTTTCGATGCACTCGGCGAGTGGTTCAAGACGCCGACGTTTCGTGGATGCCCGTTCGTGAGCTCGGCGGCGGAGTTCCGGGATCCGGCCGATCCCGTTCACCAGGCAGCGTGGCGCTTCAAGAAAGGGCTGCGCGACTACTTCCAGACGCTGCTCCGTGAGGCGGGGCGCCCGGATCATGCCCGCCTCGCGGATGCGTTTCTCCTGCTCGCCGACGGAGCCATGGTTCGGGCCGCAATGGAGGGAAAGCCGGCCTCCGCCAGGGTTGCCCGACGCGCCGCGGCGGCTCTGCTCCGTCCCTGAGGCTCAGCAGAACTTGACCTTCGCGATTTCTTCGTTAGGCGTGAAGCCTTCGCCGAAATCCTCGACGTCCATCAGCTTCCGGATCTCGACCACGCCCCCGCCGGTCGGAGACACATTCGGAGCGCGCTTCACCCATTCGATCGCGTCGGCCAGCGAATCGGCCCGAATGATCGAGAAGCCCGCGATGACCTCCTTCGACTCGGTGAACGGGCCATCGATGACGAGACGCTCCTCGCCCCTGAACTTCACCCGCGCACCTTTCGACTGGGGCGTGAGTCCCTCGGCGGCGAGGAGAACGCCGTCCTTCACGGCCTGCTCGTTGTACTCCTGCATCGCGACAAACGCTTCCGGCTTCGGCGGCGGGGGAGCTGCCGCTTCGGTTTCGTTCCCGGTGATGGCCATGATGATGAAACGCATCGTGCACTCCTGATTTCGGGTCGTGTCGGTCGCCGCGCCACCGCGGCACCTGCTACACGTCGAACGAGAACGGTCGAAATCGACACGGCAAAGGAATTGGCTCGGCGTCCCGGAGCCGGTAGTCGCGAGATCGCCTGCCCAGCGCGCGCACTCCGTTCGCCGACCCCCTCGCCGTCGTTGGGTGGCTTATGATGATTGGTGCCAGCTCACGGCGACCCGCCAGATTGCTTCGCCGACAGCCTCGCGCGCAACTCAGGGAGAAAGTTCTGCACGAGCACGATACGGGCATTTCCCAGGCGAGGCTCCAACACGAGCAAGCGTTGCCCGTCCATGGCCACATCGAACTGTGGGGTAAGCGCGCTACGCAAGGCGGCGGACAGTACCAGTTCCCGCCTGACGACGCGCAACGCCGGATCTGTTTCGAGTGTCGCCCGCACCACGCCGGCGTCGCTGGTGTAGTACAACTTCCGTCCGGTGCGATCCCACACCGGCTGCTGCCCGCCGTCGGCGGACACCACGAGCCGTGACGCCGATCCGCTCGTTGGCCTGACGTAGACCTGAGCGTCGCCCGATTCCGTCGACACGTAGGCCAGCCATTTGCCATCGGGCGACACCCGTGGCTGCGTGCCCTCCGGCAGGACCTGGACGAGTGCCGTGTCACCGGAATTCACCTTCCAGATCCCCGCCCGATTTCGGCTTAGCTCGAGATAGAGCGACCCGTCGTTCGCCTGCACCGCCGACCGGATCGCAATGCTGTCCGAGCGGAACAGCGTCTCCTCTGGCTCACTGCCATCGCGCACCCGCCAGCGAATTTCGAGCGTTGGCTTCATTCCCGGCAGCGGCTGGTAAAGATAAAGGACCCGCTTCCCGTCGGCCGACCACTCCTGCTGCTGGCCCACCGCCGCGATCCGCGCCGGCGTCGACGCGACGAGATCGTACACCCACGTCTCGCGTTCGCGGCCCAGCGAGAGGTAGCGACCATCCGGGGACAATCGCGGGGTATGCGGCCGCGGCCAGGGCGGTGACCAGAGTGTCCGCGTCGAATCACCGGCGCGCATAACGAGATTCCGGTAGCCGCTATCCGCGAAGTACACCACCGACCCGGTGGTGCTGATGGAAAAGGACCGGGCCGATTCCAGAACCGCGATCGGCTCGCCCGTCAGGCTCCCGTCTGTTGCGTCATACGGGACAGCCATCAGCGCACCATCCTCGCGGCGGAAGAACACGTGGCCGAGCATGGCGCCAGCGACTTCACGCGTGGGAACGGAAGAGATAATGGTCCGCCCTGTTCGCAGTGATACCGCGGCCAGCAGGTCGTCCTCCGGACCGGCCGGTCCTCCCTTCATGAAGAACACGAAATCGCCGTCCGGTGCCGCCACCGGCCAGGCGCCCCGTACCGGTTTGCCCGATTCATCGGTGATCGTGTCCGCCGCGCCACCGCCCGCTGGAATGAGGTGCAACGCGCTGCCTGAATTCAATACGAGCTCGTTGTTCCGGGTCCAGGTAGCGCTCCGATACGAGTTCGGTGCAAACTGGGTTTGGCCGATGTCCTCGATTGGCCCGCCGCTGACGGCCATGCGTTTGAGCCTGCTGCCGATGAAGAAGCCGATCGTGCGGCTGTCGGGTGACACGAACGGATCAGCCGCGCCGGCCGTACCCGCGACCTGTCGCGGCCCCAGTTCACCTAACGAGCGAATGTACAGGTGCCGTTGTCCACCCGACTCGGCGGTGAAGACGATCCGGCTTCCATCCGGCGTGATGAGCAAGTCTTCAGGACTCTGGAGTCCATCGTGCGAAATCACCGAACGGGTGATTTCCTGCCCCATCTCCGTGCGACTGCGTGTCAGCCAGAGGGCGATCGTCCCGGCGAGGAGGATCCACGGAAGAACGACAGCGGCCGTCCGTGTCCAACGTCTGGTTGGTTTCTCTGCGCGCGCCCGGGCTGTCGTGCGCGACATGACATCGACTTTCCCTTCCAGCGCTTCGGCGAATCGCTCGGCCGTCGAGAACCGGTCGGCAGGAACCTTCTCCAGCGCGCAGGCAATGGCGGCTTCGACGTGCGGGGGCACGCCGGGACGGGCAAGGCGCACACTTCGGGGCGTATCGGTCAGCACCTTGGCCATGATCGCCTGCACGGTCGCGCCGGTATGCGGCGGTTCGCCCGTCAACATTTCGTACAGCATCGCGCCAAGCGCATAGATGTCCGAGCGGGCGTCGATGGCGCGGTCGCCGGTGGCCTGTTCCGGGCTCATGTACTGCGGCGTACCTAACGAGAGCCCGGTCTGCGTAATGCGCGTTCCGCCGGCGTTGGAAACGGCCAGTGCAATGCCGAAATCGGCCACCAGGGGCTGGCCCGACTGCAGCAGCACATTCTCGGGCTTGAGGTCACGGTGGATGACGCCACGGACGTGGGCGTACGCCAGCGCCTTCGCGACGCCTGCCCCGATTGCCACCACTTCGTCCACCGGGAGCTGTCGTTCGCGATCGATGCGATGGCGGAGCGACTCGCCTTCGATGAACGGCATCACATAGAACAGCAGTCCCCCGACCGCACCCGAATCGAACAGCGGCAGGAGGTTCGGGTGCTGCAGGCTGGCAGTCACCTTGATCTCGGCCAGGAAGCGTTCTGCGCCGAGTACCGCGCCGAGTTCGGGATCCAGCACCTTGAGCGCGACGTGGCGATCGTGGCGCAGGTCGCGCGCGAGGTACACGGTGGCCATCCCGCCCCGCCCGATCTCGCGCTCGATCGTGTAACGCCCGGTGAGCCCTTCGCCGAGCGTGGTGACAGGATCGGTCATTCGCGTGAAGCAGTCGCAGGCGATCTCATGCGACAAAGAAGGCAACGCGCAGCGAC
>CAMPKM010000216.1 GCA_946887155.1 uncultured Gemmatimonadota bacterium | reverse complement strand
GGATGAACGCTCGAGCGCGTTCATGGCGTTGTACGAGGGAGATTTGAAGACGGCACGCACGGGTCTCAGGCGACTCGATGACTTTTCCAGCGATGCAATCCTGGCGCTGTCGGTCCTGGCACGGGCGCGACATGATTCGTCGGAGGGCATCGGCCGCGCATTCCTCGCACTGGCGAAGAGTGACACACTGGCGGCGGCGAAGGAGTTCGAGGCCACGGCGTCGACTGTCGCCGATGCGTCACCACTCCTGCTGAAGATCGCGGCACGGCTCTACCGGTCCACCAGTGATTCGGCCCGGAGCGAGACGATCTGGAAGGCGCTGATCACGTCGCACGCATCGGCGCCGGAAGCAGCCGAGGCGGACCTCGAGTGGGCCAAGGTGCTGCGTGAGAAAGGCGACAAGAGCGCCGCTATCACGCGGCTCGAGCACCTCATCCTCACCTATCCACAGAGCGCTCTCGTTCCGCAGGCCAGGAGAGAGCTCGAGTTAGCGAAAGGAACGATCCCTCCGGCGTTGAGCGCCGAGCGCAACCCGCACGGCGTAGAGAGTCGACACACATGAAGACACATTTTCGTTCGTGGGGCAGGATCGCGGTTCCGGCGTTGTTGTGTCTCGGGCTCGCGCGCGCGCTTCCGGCGCAGCACCTGCTCATTCCGATGGATGACCGGCAGACCAATCACCTCAAGGCGTACGGTCTCATCTTCAACGCGTTGAGGGATGGCCACAAGAGCGAGTGGTTCCTCAACTACCGCGGCGGTTCGTTCCTGTTGCCCGACATCCAGGAGATGAAGCGCCGCGCGGGGCTGGATGGAATTTCATTCGAGTCCATCGACAACGCGCAGCTGCAGGCCATCCGCGCCGAGATCGCGGGAAACAACATGGATGCGGTTGCGCTCGAGCGTGCGCCGAAGATCGCGATCTACACGCCGCCCACGGCACCGCCCTGGGACGACGCCGTAACGCTCGCCCTGCAGTACGCGGGTATCGAGTACACGACCGTCTGGGACGACGAAATCATCAAGGGCGACCTCACCAAGTACGACTGGCTCCACCTGCACCACGAGGATTTCACCGGGCAGCTGAACAAGTTGTACCTGGGCTTCCGTGACGCGCCGTGGTTTGTCGAACAGCGGGACCGCGCCCTCGAAGCGGCGCGCCGGCAGGGTTACCAGACCATCCCCGGGCTCAAGAAGGCCGTCGCCGAAAAGATGCGGCAGTATGTGGAACAGGGCGGCTTCCTGTTCGCGATGTGCGGCGCGACCGAGACGTTAGGCCTGGCGATTGCCGCGCATAACACGGATATCGCCGGAAGTTTCGCCGACGGGACGCCGCTGGACGAGAACGCCGACCAGAAGCTCGACTGGGAGCGGGCGTTCGCCTTCCACAACGTGCACATCGAACAGAACGCGTTCGTGAACTCCATGAGCGACATCGACGGCCATCAGGTGAACGTCACCGGCCGCCGGCAGCCGTTAGGCCAGTTTTCGCTTTTCGGGTTCTCGGCCAAGTTCGATCCCGTGGCCAGCATGCTGGTGCAGAACCACCGGCAGGTCATCCCCGATTTCTATGGCGTGACGACCTCGTTCACCAAGCAGACGATCAAGCCGGGCGTGGTCGTGATGGCCAGCGAGGAAGGCGCGCCCTGGGTGAAGTACATCCATGGCGACTACGGCAAGGGGTCGTGGACCTTCCTGGGTGGGCATGACCCGGAAGACCCGCAGCACAACATCGGCGCGGCGCCGACGGACCTGTCGCTGCATCCCGGGTCCACCGGGTATCGCCTGATCCTGAACAACGTGTTGTTCCCGGCGGCGAAGAAGAAACCGCTCAAGACCTGAGCGCTCCGATCGGAGAAATGGGGGTCAGACCCCTTTCTGAAGGCGCAGGTGGCAGCGGCTTAGATTTCGCAGTGTGAGCGACACGTCGCGTATCAGCCAAACTGCAGCCGGCGCCGTGCGCGCTGCGATCCGGCTCGCCGGCGGGCGCGAAGTGTGTTTCGTCTGCACGGTCGATACCGACGGCAACGTGACGACGGCGCGGGTCGTGGCGCGTGGCGATGCCAATTGCGTGCTGGCGCTGCCGGGATTCGCGAAGGCCGGCGAGATGCTGCTGCACAACCATCCGTCGGGGAACCTCGATCCGTCGGAGCCGGACCTTCTCGTCGCCGCAAAGATGCATGACATCGGCGTCGGCTTCGCCATCACCGACAACGACGCCTCGCGCCTGTATGTCGTGGTCGAGGTGCCGCAGCAGAAGGTTCTCGTCCCGCTCGACCTCGAGGCGATCGACCGCGACCTCGGCCCCGAAGGGCCCGTCGCCGAAGAACACGGCGCGTACGAAGACCGGCAGGGCCAGCGGGAATACGCCCGGTCGGTGGCGCGCCTCTACAACCTCGGCGGGATCGGGCTGCTCGAGGCGGGGACCGGCATCGGGAAGTCGTTAGGCTACCTGGTGCCCGCGCTGCGGTGGTCGGCGGCCAACAAGGAACGCACGGTGGTGTCGACCAACACCATCAACCTGCAGGAACAGCTCGTCCAGAAGGACCTTCCGTTCCTGGAACGCGCGCTCGGCGACCAGCCGGTGCGGTTTGCGCTGCTGAAGGGCTGGCGGAACTATCTCTGCCTGCAGCGGCTCGATCAGGCGGCCGGCGCGCATACGACGCTGTTCCCGAACGCTGACGAGGAACGGCTCGTCGAGCTGATCGAGTGGGCGGGGAAGACCAAAGACGGTTCGCTGAGCGACCTGCCCGTCCAGCCGGGTGAGGAAATCTGGGACGAGGTCGCCGCCGAGCCGGACCTGTGCCAGCGCATCAAGTGCCAGTTCTTCGACAAGTGCTTCGTGTTCGCCGCGCGACGAAAGGCGGCGCAGGCCGACGTGATCGTGGTGAACCATCACCTGCTGCTGTCGGACATTGCGGTTCGCCGTATCACGCAGAACTGGGATGACGCCGCCGTGCTCCCGCCGTACACGCGCATCATCCTCGACGAAGGGCATCATCTGGAGGATGCCGCCGGCGCGCACCTCGGGTCGACCATTACGCGGCGAGGACTCGATCGGCTGTTCTCACGGCTGGAGCGTCGCGGGAAGGGACTGCTGCCGACACTCATTGCCCGGCTGACCGGGCGCAAGGATCTCGTGAGCGTCGCCAGTCTCGACCTGGTGGACGCCCGCCTGACGAGTTCGACGCGGGCCGGCCGCGAAAAGAGCACGATGGTGTTCGACCTGCTCGACGAGGTGATGTCGTCGGAACCGGCGCCCGTGAAGCGACTCGACAACGATTTCGTCTCTCACCCAGTGTGGCGCAGCGGGCTCGATGGCGCGCTGGGCGACCTGCTTGGCGAAATCGAGATCCTGGCGAAAGGACTGGAACTCGTGCGCGACCGGATGGAAGACGACGATTCGGCGCAGGAGCGGTACGGCCAGTTACTGGGGGAGGTCCGCGCGGTCAGCCGGCGTCTGATCAATGCCGGCGAGGCGCTGCGTGCGGCCCTCAGTCCGAGGGACGATGCCGTGCCGGCGGTTCGCTGGGTCGAGGTACGCGGCAAGGAACGAAACATCGCCGTGTCGGCGGTGCCCTTGGACCTTTCGCCCATCCTCCGCGAAGACCTCTTTCGCAAGGTCGAGACCTGCGTCGTCACCAGCGCGACGCTGGCCGTGGACGGCCGCTTCGATTTCCTGCGGACCCGCCTCGGGTTGGACCAGGACGACGTGGAGCCGTCGTGCGCCGTGCATCCGTCGCCCTTCGACTTTCCCTCGCAATCCATCCTCGCGATTCCGACCGACGGGCCGGCGCCTAACGTGGACGGGCCCCGCCACCTCGCCAACGTGGTGCGGGTGCTCACGGACCTCATCGACGTCACCGGCGGCGGGGTCTTTGCGCTGTTCACGAGTCACCGCGACGTCCGGGCGGCCGCGGCGGCGCTGCGGTCGGCCGGGATCGGGCAGCGATACTCACTGCTCGTGCACGGCGAGGACGCCCGTCATTCCCTGCTCAAGCGCTTCATCGAGAAAGGGTCGGCGGTCCTGCTGGGAACCGCCAGCTTCTGGGAAGGAGTCGACGTGCCCGGGGATGCGCTGCGCGCACTGCTGCTGGCGAAGCTCCCGTTCCGGGTGCCGACCGAGCCGCTGGTGGCCGCGCGCTGCGAGCGCGTGGAGATGGGGGGCGGCGATCCTTTCATGGATTACATGCTCCCGGACGCCGCGCTCCGGTTGAAGCAGGGCTTCGGCCGGCTGATCCGGACGGCAACCGACCGCGGTGCGATCGTGCTCATGGATCCGCGCGTCCTGACCCGCGGATACGGCGAGATGCTCCTCGATTCGTTGCCACCGGCGAGGCGCGTGACTGGTCCCTGGGACGACGTGCGGCTTTCGCTCATCCCGTTCTTCAAGCATCGCGCCAGAAAATCGGGGTCTGACCCCGTTCTGACCGCGTTCTGACCCTGGAGGTAGGTTTAACCGTATGAATCGTCCCGGAAAGATCGTCTGCGTCGGTCGGAACTATGTCGAGCATGCCCGTGAGATGGGCAACGAGGTGCCCTCGGAACCGCTCATTTTCCTGAAGCCACCGAGCAGCATGATTGCCGACGGCGCGTTCATAGAACGCCCTCCACAGTCGACACAGGTCGAGCATGAAGGGGAAATCGGGATCCTGATCGGTCGCTCGTTACGTCGCGTGTCGGAGAGCGAAGCCGTGTCAGGGATTGCCGGCATCGTGGCTGTCAACGACGTGACGGCGCGGGACCTGCAACGCACCGACAGTCAGTGGACCCGCGCCAAGGGATTCGACACGTTCTGCCCGGTTGGCAACGTCCATGAGGGAAAGGTGGACCTCGACTCCATGGACCTGGTGACGACCGTGAACGGAGAAGTCCGGCAGCGCGCGAGCAGCTCGGAAATGGTATTCAAGATCCCGATGCTGCTGTCGTTCATTTCGCATATCATGACCCTGGAGCCCGGGGACCTCGTTGCCACGGGGACGCCATCGGGAATTGGTCCACTCAGGGCGGGTGACACGGTCGAAGTCTCGATTGCGGGGATCAGCCGCGTCAGGAATCCGGTCCGGGACCAGCGACAGGCCTGAAGCTCAACGCTCGAGCGGCAACCCCGTAGCCCCATGGGGTAGACCAAAGAGGAAGTGCCCGGGAATCGGTATGCAGGAGCGATGATGAATTCAACGGACCAGACAACGTCGAGCACCGGATGGCGCCGCTTTGCACGGCGGCCGAGCTCGGCGTCCATGGTCTCCCTCATCGCGCACGTCGTGATCGGCATCCTCCTGATCAACGCCATCCAGATGCCGGCGGTGTTCGATCGCCTGTTGCAGGGCGACCAGTCGGCACGACCAAAGGCGGAGAAGGTCGATTTCGTGACGGTGGTTCCCGCGGCGGATGAGCCGCAGGCCGTTACACCGCGCGCTTCGACCGATTCACGCCCTCGTCAGGCACCAGTGGCATCTCCAGAGGCCAATGCGCCGCTCGTGGCGCCAACAGAGATCCCGACAGAGCTCCCGCCGCCTGCGGCCAGCACGGACACGACCATCCGCGGCAGCGTCTACGGGCCGCTCCGGGGAGGTAGTGGACCGACGCGGGGAGTGCAGCCGTCCACCGACGACGCGCGCGTGTGGGCCGGCGACCCCGAGTTCATCTACGCGCCCAAGACCGACCAGCAGCGGCTCGTGCTCGGTGTCCCAGATCGTCACGTCGTCGGCGATGTAGCTGTC
>CAMPKM010000215.1 GCA_946887155.1 uncultured Gemmatimonadota bacterium | reverse complement strand
TGCTCGTGCAGGACGCCGGCGGCGCCCCGGCCAGGAAATCGCCCGAACGCAGTTCGAGACGGTTGTTCAGGTCATTGCCGACGTTCGGGAAGCCTAACGTCTGGATGAGCGGCGTGAGCTTGAACTTGTAGTCCGCGCCGGCGATTTCCGCCAGCGCCGCCGCGGCATCGGCGTCGGCGCCGGCATCGCTCACCAGCGGGCTGGCGACCGGCGTGGTCGCCGGCGCGCCGCCGGCACCGTTCAGCTTGGCCCAGATGGCCTTCGAGTGCTTTGCCCGTGCGCGCATCATGAGCAGGCGGATCTTGTTGTCCTTCGTGAGGCCTTCGACCGCCAGGCCTTCCGTCGCCTGCGTGATGGCCGAATCGAACACCACCGCCATGTTCCCTTCACCGATCGGAGGGCCGGCAACGGTCTTGTTCGACTCGATGACGAAATCGTCGAACATCTCGCCGATCGACGTGAAGATGATCGACTCGTACAACAGCGCACGAGTCAGGTCTTGCTTGTCCACCAGCTCACCGGCATCGTTGAACGCCTTCAGCCGCTGCACCGCGCTGAACGAGGTCCACCGGGCCTCGGCCATTTCGGGGAAGGCGGCATCGGAAAACTCGTTGAATGGATCGGACACTTCGCCTTTATCGGCGTATCCGTACGCGTCGCGAGATCCGACATACGTGAGTTCATCCGTGACGGCGCCGTACGGCGCGAGTATGGCGGTGAGGGCACGTGTCACCGTTGCGCCCGCGCCATTGGCAATGGCGGAAGCCGCTCCGGGTTGCGAAAGCGCGTCCTCGACGACGTTGTTGGGGTTCGTGACTTCCAGGAGGTCTCCGCATGCCGCCAGCAGCGCCGTCGCGGAAACCGCGACGGCAACCCGGCCGGCCTTCTGTAATCGGGTCATGGTGTGGACTCCTGTCAGTAGCCGAGGCGAATGGCGAACGCGATGCGGCGGGCGATAGGCCAGCCGAACGCGTCAACCGCTTCCAGGTAGTTGCCGTCGGTGCCGCCACCGGCGTCGCGCCCCGTCGCGTTCGTCTCGGGGTCCACCCCCTGATAATTCGTCTTCAGGAACAGGTTGCGTCCGGTGAGCGAGAACGTGGCGTCGCGCGCCCCCAGCTTGGCCGCGAGCCCGGCTGGAGCCGTCCAGGACACACCAATTTCACGCAGGCGCACGAAGGAACCGTCTTCGTTCTGGTTCAATCCGTCGAACGGGCTGAGCGCCTTCAACTCGGTCCACCAGGTGCGGGCCGCCGCGAGACGCTGCTCGGCGGTGCTGGCCGGGTTTTGAATGGTCGCCTCGACCTGGGCGGCCGTCATGGTGTTCGTGCCGATCGTCGGGTGCGCCGTGCGGAAGGCATCGGTGAGGTTCGTGATGGTGAAATTGCCACCGCGATACTCGAACAGCGTGTTGATGCGCCACGAACTGCCTAACGACACGTTGCCGCCGAACGTCACGTTCCAGTCGGGATAGGGCTTGCCGAGGAAGTGATCGAGGAAGTCGCCATCGCCATCCTCGTCGTACCGGATGGGATCGAGGTTGGACATGGTCCGCGGGGTCGACAGGTAGGCCAGCATTTCCTCTTCCGTGGCGGGCACCCGGGTTCCGGGCGCACAGGCGGTGCCGCCGATCGACGTGCGAATCGGGCACACGTCGAACGGCACTTCGCCGGGGTTGAGGCACGTGTAGGTCTCGCCGGCGGGGCGAGCCGAGCACAGGCCGGGGAGGGCCGCGCCGAACAGCGTGCCGGGGGCATAGCCTTCCTTCAGGAAGTTGCGGTACCGCGGATAGCTGCCGCCGACCTTGAGCGGCGGTGCCCCGCCCATGCTGGCAATCGTCTGGTAGATCTTGGCGCCCGACACGAAGACGTCGAGTGTCCAGTTCGGGTTCTGGACCACGAACGCGTTCACCTTGATGTCGTGACCGTTCGCCTCGAGCGTCCCGACGTTCGCCAGTTGCAGCTCCTGGAAGCCGCCCGAGAGGGGGAACTGCTTGTTGATCAGCGCGTCATTGACGGTCCGGTTCCAGTACGTGTAGTCGAAGCCGACTCGGTTGTCGAGAACGCCGACCTCGAAACCGGCCTCCCACTCGGTGGAGACCTCGGGCGCGAGCGCCGGATTACCGAGGTTGTCCGGCGCCAGTCCCGAGCCCAGCTCGGACGCCAGGGGGGTGAACGTCGTGAACTTCGAGAACGCGTTAGGCTGGCGACCGGACTTCCCGATGGCGGCCCGGACGCGGAGCGTGTTGATGCCGAACGGGGACGACCACGAGTTGCGGTCGGATGGAACAACGGACAGCGACGCCTTCGGGTAGAACACGCCGCCGGCTTCTTCGCCGAACGCCGAGGCGTAGTCGTACCGGCCACCGACGGTCAGGTAGAGATAATCCTGGAAACCGAGCTGGTCCTGGAAGAAATAGCCGCCGTTCACCGTCTGCACGAACTCTTCGCTCACGGTCGGTGAGGAGCCGGCGCCAACGACTTCAAGTCCGGGGCCGGGGAAGTCGAGATCGGTGCCACCGGTGGCACGCTCCTTCACCACGAAGCCCTGCACGCCGACCACGAAGTCGGACTGGAGGCCGAAAAGCAGGGACTTCCAGTTCATCTTCACGTCCACCGTGTACTGGCGGTTGGTACGCGAGTCGATCGCGCGCTGGCCGGTGATGTTGTTGCCGGTGAACTGGTCGACGTTGTGACCGAACGAGCGGAACAGGAAGCTGCGATCGTCCGTGGCGTCGATGCCTAACGTTGCGGTCGTGGTGATGTTGTCGGTGGGCGTGTAGGCGGCGTCGAACACGCCGGTGAACCGCCCGGCGCGATTTTCGTTGGTGGTCTGCGTGGCCTCGCGCACCGTCATGAAGGCGGCGTTGCCATACATGTTCCCCGCCCCCGTGCACCGGCCCGCGCCGGCCATCGACGACAGGTCGCAGTTGGCCAGTTCCGGCTTGGCGAACATGGCCAGGGACGTCACGCCGTAAATGTTGTTGTTGTTCTGCGGGATCTGCTGCAGCGCGTCCGCGTAGCTGAGGCGCATGCCCAGCTTGAGCGAGTTGAACGGGACCAGTCCCATGTTGGTCAGGCCCTGGATGCGGCGCACTTTGTCGACCGTGGGGCCAAGCCAGTCGACGTCCATCGGACCATCCTCATCGGCGAAGCGGGCGGACGCGAAATACGTATAACCCGACGTGCCACCCGTCACCGAGCCGTTCAGGGTCGTTCCGGTGCCGGAACCGAGGATCTCCTCCGACGCGTTGATGCAGAACGGCTGGTATGGCGTGATCTGCCGATTGAAGAACGTACCGAGTCGGGCCGCCGCCGTATCGCTGCGGGCGAATCCGCAATTGTCCTTGATGCGGCTTTCCGGGAACGTGAGCGACGCCTGTTCGGCGTTGAACGACCACCGCGCCGCGCCGGTCGTTCCTTTCTTCGTGAAGATCTGGATCACGCCGTTCGATGCTTCCGTTCCGTACAGCGTGGCCGCGGCCGCGCCTTTCAGGACTTCGATGCGATCGATCGACGACGGGTCGATGTCATCGAGCCGCGACGGTGCACCGCCGTTCGTGCCGACGTTCGTCCCGAAGCCACCGCCCGAGTTGATGCGAACGCCGTCGACGAAGACCATCGGTTCGTTCGACATCGACAGCGAGGCGTTGCCGCGGATCCGGATGCGTGAGCCTTCGCCGCTGATGCCGGATGCGGGAAGGATCGACACGCCGGCATCGCGCGCCTGCAGGAGCTGAGAGGGCGTGGTGATGGGAGCGAACGCCGGCGGCTGAATCGTCGCGATCGTGTTGCCCAGCTTCTTCACTTCCACCTGTGCGCCGGTACCCGTAACGACGACCTGCTCGAGCTGGAGTGCCGACACACCGACCTCGATATCCTGCGTCACCGTCTGGCCCGCGGTCACGACGACCGACTTGGTGATGGGACTGTACCCGATCAGCCGGACCCGGAGAGCAACCTGCCGGGCGGGGGCTCCGGTGATGCGATACTCACCGCGATCGTTCGTCACGCCACCGACGGTAGTGCCGGCAATGAAAATCTGGGCACCCGACAATGGCCGGCCGGAACCTGTCTCCGTCACCTTCCCCTCGATCGTTCCCGTCGCCTGGGCGGCGGCGCTGGTCGCCAGGGCGACCGCCAGTACCGGCAAGGTGAAGAACGCTCCCTTCCAACGGACCCTACTCATGTGACCCTCCCTTGGTGATGAGGTACGGCCGACAACAACACAAAAAGGCGCACTCCCCCGCCCCGTTTTCCGGGATGAGGTCATGCGCCGCAATCCAACGCTTTGCGTTCGCCGTTCGTATGAGCAGTTGCAGTACCCAGTAGGTGCTTCATCGCAGTCCCGTTTCAAGGCGCTCATGGGTGTCTAGACCCATGGGCGCTCTGGCGTTTCTGGAAGCCAGACGGGCTGATAAAGCGCGGCCATTATGTGGCACAACCGGGAGTTGTGTCAATAACACCGCCGGTCAGTCACGGGCATGTGGCCCTTCGTCCCCGTGAGGCACGCTTTGAACGATTCGTGCGCCAGGCTGGCACGTGGTCGAGTCCGTCAACGCGATTTTGCTTTCGCTCTTCGCTCATCGCCCTCCGGCTGCTACCTTCGCCGGAAATGGGTCAACTCCACGGGGCAGTGACGCCGGAACGAGTCGAAGTCATTCCGAGGGATCACGCGGTCGCAGGCGGATCTCCAGCGGACGACGCCAGGCAATGTCGTCGCATCGTCGCGCGACATGCCCGGACGTTCTCGATCGCGAGTCGCCTGCTCCCGGATCGGAAGCGTCGGGGTGCGTATGCGATCTACGCCACGTGCCGGCTCGCCGACGACATCGTGGACCTCAGCGGTCTGCGCCGCGACGCCGGACGCATGGCGCTGAATCGCTTTCGTCAGGCCGCATTGCGCGCCCTCGACCAGCGTTCGGACGAACCGATCCTCCGTGAGCTCGCGGGAGCCGTGCACGAATTCGACGTGCCGGTCGATGGGCTCAACGAACTCTTCGATGGCGTCGCCCGCGACCTCGACGACGTGGAGTTCGAGACCTGGGAAGATCTCGAGCGCTACTGCCAGGGGGTGGCCGGGAGCGTCGGCGAAATGTGCTGCGCGGTGTTCGGCCTCGCCGCGGATGTGGGCGGCCGGGCCTCGACGGCGGTGCGGTGCGCGCGGACGCTGGGTGTGGCAATGCAGCTGACCAACGTGCTGCGGGACATCGGCGAAGACGCGGCACGCCGGCGGTGCTACCTGCCGGCCGGCGAGCTCGCCACCTATGGTCTTACTCGTCAGGCGGTTCTGGATGGAAGCGTTCGCCGGCAGCGGGACGCCTGGCGGGGTTTCATGGCGTTCCAGGTCGCTCGCGCCCGCACCCTGTATCGTCAGGCACTGCCGGGGATCCCGCTGCTGCAACTGGACGCCCAGCGATGCGCGATCGCTTGCGCCACGGGCTACGCGCGGATCCTCGAGGCGATCGAGCGGGCCGACTATGACACGCTCTCGCGACGGGTGTCGGTCTCGCGACTGGCGCTGCTCGGCGTCGCGTGGCGGTCGTGGCGCGGCGCGCCGCCGTCGCTCGCGGGGGCGCGGGACAGGCAGTGATCCGCGATTTCCGCGGCCCCCGGCTGGCGTGGGGGCTGTTTGCGGCGCATTCGGCCCTCATCGTGTTTTCGACCGTGGCGATGCTCACGGTGCTGACCGGCCGTGTCGACGTGAGCGGGGAACCAGCCGCCACAAT
>CAMPKM010000214.1 GCA_946887155.1 uncultured Gemmatimonadota bacterium | reverse complement strand
TGGCGTAACAAAACCGCCGTCACAAAGGCGGTTACGCTCAGTGCGACGGCGGCGCGCGTCATGTAAACCTTGATCGCGATACGGTCGCTACCGCGGATCACCCCGCACCGTAGTCTTCACGATGAACGGCACGCCGTCCGTCATCCACTTCGGCGCCGGGGCACCCTTGAGGTAGTGATCGAAGAACTGGAAATACCGGATCGTCAGGTCGCGCCGATTCGCAAGGCCGCGCAGTCCGTGGCCTTCACCCGGATACGCCAGCATCACCGCCCTTTTCCCGTTGAACCGCAGCGCATTATAGAAGTTCATCCCTTCGCTGAATGAAACAGTCGGGTCGGACGTACCATGCATGATCAGGAACGGCGCCACCGCGTCAGGCGCATGGGCCAGGGCGCTCTCGTAGCGATACAACTCCGGATCCTCCCAGGGCGATTTGCCCCATCGACCCTGGCCGAACATGTAGTACTCGTTGCCATTGGCGCCCGAACCGCCGGTCACCTGGTACGACCAACCCCAGCTCTGGCTGAAGTCTGAATACAGGTCAGTGACGCCGGCGCCCATACCAACCGCCGCAAACAGCTTTGACCTCGTGCCGATAAACGCCGCGCCCTCACCGCCGTAGCTGTGGCCGTGCACGGCGATCTTCTTCGGGTCGGCGTACCCCAGCTCGATCACCTTCTTCGTTGCCGCCTCGACGCCCTCGAGCATGTCGCTGTGCGACGAACCGGTCCGGAAATGGATGTCGGCGTACATCGTGATGTAGCCACGACTCAGCGCCTCGACCGGAATCGAGCCCATGCCGGTCACGAACGACGGCGGCGTGTAGCGATTCAGGTTCTGCGAGTTCTTCTCGTAGAAGCTCACGATCATCGGCCGCTTCTCGCCGGCCTGGTAATCGTCAGGCAGCGCCAGAATGCCCTGCAGCCGCACGCCGTCGCGAACCCGATAGTCGAACAGCACCCGGCGACCCCACATGTACTCGGCCTGCTGCGGGTTCGCGTCGCTGATCTTCCTCGAGTCGGCAAACGTGGCGTCGGAAACGCGGAGGTCGGGAAACTCGACGAACGTCTGGCGCGTGAAGAGGAACCGGTCGGCGTTCGCCGCTCGCACCGGAGTGCTGAACGCGGCGTCATCGAGGACGAGCTCCTTCAACTCCGTCCCCTCGAGCCGATAGAACCCGGCCTTCTTGGTGTATTCTCCGTACGCCGACAGCGTGAGCGGCTTCGTCACATCGATTTCGCGGCCAGCGCGCACACGACGCGGCGCCGATGAGTCGATCGGTTCCATCCGCACGGGACGAAAGCGCATCTCCCGGCGGGCCCCCATGCCCGACGTCAGGTTCCGTGCACCCGCCGAACCATCGAGCGGGATCAGCACCAGGTCGTATCGCTGCTGGACGATGACGTTCCTGCCGTCCGGCGTGTAGCCGGCGATGCCATACGACGGCCGGGGTCCGGGATAATCGAACTCGGTGTTGACGAATCCGTTCGTGCCGCCGCCTAACGTCCGGGCTGCGCCAGCCTCGAGGTCGTAGCTCTGGAAGCGATTGTCTTTCCAGTACAGATAGTTCCGGCCGTCCGGCGAAAGGCCCAGCGCAAACTGACCAGTGAGCTGGCCCTTCATCATCAGCGTGCGCTCGCCGGTGGCGGTGTTCACCCGGTAGAAGTCCGCCGCAGGACGTTTGTAGTCGGAGACGTAGGCACGAGTATCGCGACCCACGGCCCACTTGCCGTCGAGCGACAACTCGATCGTGCGCATCGCGGAATCGGTGAGCGTGATGTACCGGCTATCGGCGACGTCGAACGCCTGACGGAACGTGAAGTTGCGTTCGGCATTGGCCTGGATCATCTGCTGCGACTGGATCCGCTCGTCATCGGTCCGCCAGATGTCGACGTCGGCGATGGAATCGGTGCTGCGTCGTCGCGCGGTATCTGGCGCCGGCGTCTGCGGAATGATGCCCAGGAATACCAGACGACCATCTTCGCTCCACGACAGCGGGGCACGGTCGCTGACGACATATCCCTTCGGGAAGCTGGTCGTCGCCGAGGGCACCAGTTTCGCCAGGCTGACCTCGGGATCGTCCAGCATGGTCCGCAGATTGGTCAGCGCGATGAGCAGGTTGTCGCGCTCGCGCATCCGCTCGACCGGGCGCCCCTTCAGGACCGCCAGACGATTCCCGTCGTCGCTCCACGCGAGGCGGTTGTACTGCAGGGTGTCGTTGTCGAGTACGTGGGTGCGGCCGCTCCGCAGGTCGAGCATGAAGAGGCCGTTCCCGTCACGGACCTGCGCATCCACCGTGTACGCGAGCAGGTCACCCTGGCGGTTGAACGAGATGTCGCCAACGGAGCCAAGGAACAGCGAGCGACCCGACGCGAGGTCGTGGACCACCGCATCCGTGCCACGCGGCGCGTTAGGCCCGGTGGATGCCGCGGGCGCCCCA
The DNA here is from genome assembly GCA_946887155.1 of uncultured Gemmatimonadota bacterium. The sequence continues at coordinate 3,290 of CAMPKM010000214.1, read as the reverse complement.
CCGGTCCGGCCCGCCCCTCCTCCCGCAGCCGGTCGCCGGCGCATGACGAGATGTGTGGCGCTGGTGTTGAAGTCGCCGGATTGCATCCGCTGCCATGACTGCGTGCGTCCCGATGCCAGCTCGCGAAGTTCCATGCGCGGAGGCACGGCTGGGGGCGTTCCGGCGCGGCCTGCGCCCTGTGCCCCGGACGCCGTTGCGCCTGACGAGCCGCCGGTTGAATCGGCCGGCGGCGGCGTTGCGTTGCCGCCGCCCCGGCCACCGCGACCGGGCACCGAGTCCACCTGGTACACGACCCAGCGCGAATCCGCTGAGAACTCCGGCGAGTGCGCGTTAGGTACCTCGAGTTCGCCATTGGTGTCGAGGTTCAGCAGCTTGAGCACGGGACGCGAATCGATCGGCAACGTATTCGCGTGCCGGAGCGCGTACGCGACCCATTTGCCGTCCGGCGAGATCGCGGCACCCTCGATGTTCCGCCACCGGGAGTAGTCGGCGATGGTCAGGGGCCTTTTCGCGGCCGGACCGGAAGCAGTCGTTGCATTCTGAGCCTGAACAGGAAGCGCCAGGCTGGTGGACAAGACGAACGCGGCGATGAAACGCGGGGCCATGGAGACCTCGGAGGGTGAGATGCGAGCGCCCTACAATGGATTGGACCGGCCTGCGGAGCAAGCCTGTCCAACGCCCTCCAGAAAAGGTGCCTGACCCCTTTAATCGGCGCGGAGGGCGACGCCGGGATCGACACGCGACGCACGGACCGCGGGGATCCAGCTCGCGAGCAAGGCGACTGCGAGCAGGGTAACGACGACGCCCGCCAGCACGATGGGATCACGCGGCGAGACTTCGAAAAGAAGGGGCGCGATCCACTTGCCACCCGCGATGGCGGCTACCACACCGAGCGCAACACCCATGCTCACGATTCGCAGGCTTTCGCGTACCACCAGGCCGGCGACGTCGCCGGCGCGTGCGCCGAGCGCCACACGAACGCCGAGTTCATGGGTCCGTTGTGCGACGCTGTGAGCAATGACGCCATAGAGTCCGAGGGCCGCGAGCAACAGCGCCAGGCCGCCGAACGTCGCAAACATGGTCGCGCCAAGCTGCCAGGAACGCATGGAAGGCGAGACGACCGAATCGAGGGACCGTGCGATGACGTAGCCAGCGCCCGGCATGACCGGCTGAAGCGCCCGGCGCAGCCCGTCCACCGCGGCGGCGGCGTCCCCACGGACGCGGACGAACATCGTGTAGTTCTGCGCTCCGAGCTGTCCTTCGGGGAAGTAGTACACGAGGTCAGCCTCGCCACTGAAGGCCCCGATCTTCACGTCTTCGGCCACGCCGACGACCGTGCGGCACTCGGCGGTGCGTTCACCGTCCTTGATGCACTGGCCGAGTGGTTCCTGGTTCGGCCACAGTCCCTTCGCCATGCTTTCGCTGACGACCGCCACCAGTGGCGCGCCGTGACGATCGGCATCGTTGAACGCCCGGCCACGAATGATCCTCGTACCGGTCGTCGCGAAATAGCTCGGCGAACCTCCCTGCATGATGAAGTCGCCGAGCTGGCTCGCCGAGTCGGCGCCGGGAAGGTAGATGTCGTCGCTGTAGGTCGAGCTGAAAGGTACAGTGAGCGTCACCGAGGCGTTCTCGACGCCGGGATGCTGGAGGGCGCGTTCGCGGAGCGAGCGCTGGAACGCGACGCGTGCCGCGGAATCGAGCTGCGTTCCACGCAGGAACGGTTCGATCCAGACGATGCGATCGACGTCATAGCCGGGATCGACCGCACTCACACCCTGCAGGCTGCGGACGAACAGCCCCGCGCCGACCAGCAGGATCACCGACAGCGCGGCCTGCATAACGAGTAGCGACGTCCGGAGGAGCGAGCGATGGGCGTACCCTTCGCGCGCGCCGGCCTTGAGCGCCACGGCGACGTCGGTGCGCCGCGATTGAACGATCGGCGCGATCCCGGCGAGAAGACCGGCCAGCATCGCCGTGCCGGCGGCGAACAGGATGAGACGGACGTCGGCGATGGCGCTCGCCCATTCGATCTGCGGCATGAGGGTCGCCCTCAGCACCTGGCCGCCCCATTGGGCCACGAACAGTCCGGCCGCGGCGCCGACCACCGCCAGCAGCAGGCTTTCTGTCAGCAATTGCCGCGCGAGCCGGCCCCGACTGACGCCTAACGCGAGCCGTACCGCGATCTCGCGATGGCGCCGGAGCGCGCGACCGAGGAGGAGGTTGCCGACGTTGGCGCAGGCGATGAGCAGCACCACCACGGCCACGCCGAACAACCACGTGGCCACTTTCGTGTCGGCGCTTGGCGACGGGCCCCGTTCCTCGAACACCGGGTACAACGCCACGCGTGGCTGGGCGATGGCGATGGGCGTCGTACGGGGCTGGATGCTGACCTGGTTCTCGTAGCTGAGCCGGTACGCGTTGCTGAGGTCCGCCGTCACGGCTTCCTTCGACAGGCCGGGCCTGGCGCGCGCAAACATTTCCAGCCAGGTGATGTTGTACGTCGTCCGATAGCGATTCCACATCTCGCCGAAACTGTCGGGGGCGGAGGTTCCCAGCGGCATGAACGCGCTCGCCGTGAGCATCTGCGTCGCCGCGAACCCGGGCGGCGCCACGCCGATGATCGTGTACGGGTGCGGCCCGATCTGCATGGCCTTGCCGATCACGCTGTCGGAGCCAGCGTATTTCGATTGCCAGTACCCGTGGGAAAGCACGACGACGCGTGAACCGGTGCGGTCGTTGTCTTCCTCGGCGGTGAAGAAGCGCCCGATGACTGGTCGCGCGTCGAACAAGCGCCACATCGACGCGCTCATTGCGCCGAGTTCGAGCTGGCGGGTCTCCTCGCCGACGCCAACCGCGGTGCGCCGACTGCTGTACGCGGCGATGACTTCGGTCGTCGTCGCTGACGCACTGATGTCGAGGAAACGCTGGTATTGTGCGCTGTTCCCGGTGAACACGCTGCCGTCGACGACACGCTGGAAATACAAGTGGTGCGTCCGTTCCGGCGCGATGAGGAATGCGGGAGGCCGGAACAGCAGGCGGTCCACGATCCCGAACATGGTGACGTTGGCACCGATGCCCAGCGCCAGGGCAATGATGATGATCGCGGCGAAGCCGGGCTGGAGGCGGGTTCCTCGTAATGCATAACGAAGATCCTGCCAGAACCCGGACCACCATTCCGCCCGCTTCTCCTGGCCCACGCGTTGCCGGTCGATCTGCGTGAGCCGGTCGCGGAAGTTGGTCACGTCGCCGAACCGGCGCTGGGCCTCGCGCTTCGCATCGTCAGGGGT
>CAMPKM010000213.1 GCA_946887155.1 uncultured Gemmatimonadota bacterium | reverse complement strand
TTTCGCGGAGGACCGACTCGCGCATTTTCCGGATGACGCGATTTTCCTCGGAAGAACCAGATTCGCGCAAATTCGCCCAATCCGCGGTGACTCGCAGTTTCGCCGTTCCCGCGATGACTTGCAGTTCAAGGGACGATCACGTTCCCCAGGTCGTTCAGGGCCTTTCGGAGCAGTACGACCTTCGGCTGGTCGCACGAACCGGCTTCACTCCCAAGTCGCGTCGCCAGCTGGCTCAGGACCGTTGCTCGCTGCGGGCCCGTCGCTCGCTCAGCACGCGCGATTTCCTGGCGCGTAGACGAGATCTTGTCCGCCGTCATGCACTTGGACCGTTCGAGCTGGTCGACATACGCCTTGGCCAGCGGGAAACTCGGCGGCCAATCGATCTTCGGCTGACCCTGGGCATTGAGGTAGGTCCACTTCACCGTCCTGGCGGCGTCGATTTCGTTCTGGGTGAGATGCTCGCTCGGCACCAGCTCGGCGACGTCCATGCCGCGGGCGATCTCGGAGCTGACGATGGCGCCGTTGTACCAGTACGCCGACCAGGAACCGCCAGACACCAGTCGCGTGGAATCGACCGGGCCACGGTCGAAGGAAGCAATTTCTTTCGGGTTCTTCGGATCGGTCCAGTCGAAGACCGAAATGCCGCCCTGGTACCAGCCCTGGATCATCACGTCGCGGCCGGGGATCGGGATGAGCGACCCGTTATGCGCGACGCAATTCTCGAATGACGTCTGCGCGGCCGGCATCTTGTAGTAACTCTGGAACTTCATCTTGCGATTTTCGATCGTGAAGATCGCGTCCGAACCCCACTCCGGCTTGTCTGAAGGGCGGCAGCGCGGCTGGGACCCTCCGCCCCATTCATCCGAGAACAGGATCTTCGTTCCGTCGTTGTTGAATGTCGCCGAGTGCCAGAACGCGAAATTCGAGTCGGAGACCGCGTCGATACGAATCGGGTTCAATGGATCCTTGATGTCGAGCAGGAATCCGTGTCCCTGGCAGGCACCGCCGGCCAGGCCGAGCGCGGGGTAGACGGTGATGTCATGGCACTGGCGCGTGGAGGCGATCGGTGAAACGCCTGGCACCGGTGCCGGCCCGGTCGGCGCCATGGTCCGGTTCACGATATCCTGCAGGTTGGCGCGGAGCGTTGCGCTGTCGGCGGCGGTCGGTGCGCCGGTGCCGCCACGGGCACGAACGATGGTGTCGAGCTGGGTGCGAACGAAATTGGCGCCTAACACGATGTCCTGCCCGCTGGTCGGGCTTTTCGCGACGAAACCGCCAGTGCGCCGGGCTGTCTCCAAATTCCGGCGGGCGTTCTCGATGTCTTCTTCGGCGGCGCCGTGCGCCACCGGCTGCTTCAACCCCGTGAAGATGTTGGCCCGGTTGACCACCTCAGCTCGCTCGGGATTGGCGACAGGCACCTTGATGATCTCGATGCGCCAGTAGGACGAGTTCGGGTCATCGGGCGCGGCCCGGTTGCAACCGGGCAGTTCGTTAGGCGATCTGACGCTGGAGGAGCCCGAGACGTAGATGTAGACGTTCTCCCGGTCGGCCGGGTGCTCGAGGACCGTGTGCGTGTGCGATCCGCGGCACGTCTGCACGTTCTTGACGAGCCGGGGATTCCGGATGTCGCTGATGTCGAAGATGCGCACGCCGCGCATCCGCTCCTGGCTCACGGTGTCGCGAACACCGCCGGGCTTGCAGTCGACGCGGCCGTTGGTCGCTTCCGCCGACATGAACATCAGGTTGCGGTACACGGAAACGTCGTTCTGCGAAGCGGGGCAGGTGTAGGCGGTGACCAGGACCGGCGACGCCGGGTTGGTGATATCCCAGATGACCGGCCCGTTGTAATTCCCCTGAATGGCGTAATTGCCGGTGAACGCCAGGTCGGAATTGGTGACACCGAGGAATCCCGGCGGCGAGACGGCCTTGGCGACGATCTTCAGGTTGGAGATGGCCTCGCCGGCGTTGGTGAGCCCGGCCCGCAGCCCTACCCGCGGATCAGGTGGCGGCGTGGGTGGTTCCGTGTCGGGCGCGGACCGGCCGGCGCAGGCGCCTAACGCGACGAGCGCCAGCACGGTAACGGAAGTCTTCGCATGTCCTGATCGCAACATTGGAGTGGGGGCCTGGGTGGCGGTCAGAGTTCAAGAAGCATCAGCTGCATCCGCTGGATCTCTTCGGACTGGTCGATCTGGACGTCGTTCGCGAACTTGAACACGGTTTCGTCCTGGCCGGCGCCGGTCGACGCAAACAGTTGCCGCACCATGTCGATGGCACCGCGATGGTGCTGGATCATGAAGGTCAGGAAGAGCCGCTCGAATTCAGTGCCCCGCGCGGCATCCAGCTGCTTCATCTGTTCTTCGCTGAGCATGCCGGGCATGAGCATGACGTGCTCCATGTCGCCCATCTTCATTTTCATTCCGGCGGGATCCGCTTCGGGCACGGGCTGCAACCGGTCGCGCAGCCATGACTGCATCAACGTGATCTCGTCTGCCTGCCCAACCACCACCCGCTCTGCAAAGCGGACCAGTGCCGGGCTGGCGCCGTGTGTCGGTGCCCAGGACGCCATCTTGATTGCCTGGGCATGATGGCTGATCATGCCCGACATGAAGTCGATGTCGGCCTTTGTATACGGAAGGCGCACGCTGTCCGCCCGGGCCCGGGCGACGGCGCCTTCGGGTCCCATCACGCCGATCCCGCGATCCGTAGCAGGGGCAGATCGACTGCCCGCGCAACCGCTCGCAACGACGACAAGAACCAACGCGAGTGATGAACCGTTCAAGAGCAACATCGTTCTAAGAACTCATCCCTCACACGTCGGGTCAACCTCAGACGGCCGAGCTCGCCGACATTTAAAACCAGGGTCGCGGATCCCGCGAAAACCACGAGTTTCGCGAATAGTTCTGGGAGGAGTACCACCTTCAACGTCGACCCGGGTTTTTTCGCGCAATCCGTCGTTTTCGCGGTACCTGCGACCCAGGCTTTATTGCCCTACGGCTCGTCCGCTCAAAAACCAAGAAACCAACAGCCTGCTGCACGAGAGGCGATTCTCCCGGACAAGGCCCCGCGCTGTTCTTGCTGCTGACTGGTCCGGCCGCACTCACGCGGCCACCGCACTTTCGGCCATCGCTTGATGGATCGCCATCGCGGCTGAGCAGCAACCCGTCACGGCCCACCAGAATGCAGGCGCGGCCTTCGAGCTGATCTGCGAGGATTCAGCACCCAAATCCGGACGTTCTCCTGATGCCCGCCCTGGTCGATATCGTCGTCGCCGCCGGCCGCAGCCTGGCGCGAAACAAACGATCCACGATTCTCACCGTTGTCTGCATCGCGATGGGTGTGGCCGCGAGTGCAACGGCGCTCAGTCTGGCCTGGACGGTCACCCTTCGCCCGCTGCCGTTTCCGAAGGGAGAGCGGCTGGTCCGCGTCTGGCTGGCAAGCATGCAGGACCCGCGGCTGGATATCTCGATTCCCGACATCGCCGACATCTCCAACAACATCAGCGCGTTCGATGGTTTTGCCGGGACGGCACGCTCGCGATTCGTCGCACTCTTCGATCTCGGCGCCGAGCGACTGCGAGGCGAAGCCGTCACTCCCGATTACTTCGAGATGCTTGGAGTGCGCGCCGGTCAGGGCCGGACGTTCGCCTCCGCCGACCACCAGCCAGGCGCCTCACGAGTTGCCGTGATCAGTGCTGCAACGTGGCGACGCCACTATGGAGGCGATCCGGCGATCATCGGCCGGACGTTGCGCACGGAGGTGGCGACGTTCGAGATCGTGGGCGTAATGGAGGACCGGTTCGATGGCAGCATCGAGAACGATATCGTCGAGTTCTGGATCCCGATCAGCCAGTACCTGCCGGCACGCATGTCGACGGAGCGCATGGTGCGACAGAGCTGGGTGATCGGTCGTCTCGCGCCTGACGCCACCATCGCGCAGGCGCAGCAGCAACTCGATCGGCTGACTGCGTCACTCGGCGAAGCCCACGGCGCGGTGTACCGGGACCTGTCATTTCGCGCCGAGCCGTTCGCCGAGAACTGGCGATCGGGCGTGCGCGGCAGCGGGGTCCTCCTGCTGGCGGCAGCGCTGGTCCTGCTCGTCATTGCGGTCGTGAACGTGTCGGGACTGGCGCTGGCCCGCACCCTCGACCGCCGGCGCGAGTTCGCGCTCCGGGTGGCGTTAGGCGCAGACGGCCGGCGCGTGGCGACGGTGCCATTTGCTGAAGCCGCATTGGCCTCGGTCATCGGCGGGGTCATCGGCGCGCTGGCCTCGGGGCCGCTGCTGAAGGGCTTCATGGCCATCGCGCCGATCGCGCTCCCGCAGTACCTGCGTCCCGAATTGAGCGGCGTACTGATTGCGGTGGTGGCCGCGATCTGCGGGCTTGCGGCGATTGGTGCGGGACTGCTTCCGGCGCTGGAGGCGCGCCGGGCGGCGCCGGGTGTGGTGTTGCGTGACGGGTCACGCGGCCAGTTGGGTGGTCGTGCCCGTGGCCGGACGAGCCGAATCCTCGTCACGGCGCAGGTGGCACTGACGACCGCGCTGGTGATGGTGGCGGCGCTGCTGGGTCGGTCGTACCAGGCATTGCACCAGATTCCGCTGGGCTTCGGGACCGACATCACCCGCCTGGCCGTGACCGCGAGTCCGGCGGATCGCGCGGGTAGCCCGTTTGCGTTCCGGGCGCGGCTCGTGGAAGCCATCCAGCGGCAACCGGGCGTCACATCGGTGGGGCTGGCGTGGCTGACGCTGCCGCCGTGGGACAGCGAACGTCCCACGTTCACGCATACGGCGTTAGGCGACATCCCGCCGGAACGGTTGCCGAGGCTGGGTGCCCATGCCGTCGACCAGGGACTGTTCGAGACGCTGGGCATCCGTGTCGTGGCCGGGCGCGGTATCGAACCGCGGGACGACAGCGCGTCGGCGCCGGTCGTCGTCATCAGCGAGGCGCTGGCCGACCGGTTGGGCGGTGCGGAGCGGGCGTTAGGCAGCGAGCTGCGCCTCACCGAGCCGGATGCACGCTTTCCCATGACGGCGCAGGTGGTGGGCGTGGCGCGCAACGTGGCGTGGGACGGCTTCGGTGAGCAGGGAACCGGGCGTCTGATCCGCTGGGGCGACCCGGCAGACCCGCGTGGGGTGGGGATCGACGCGTATTATGCCGTGGACCAGGTGCCGGCCGCGGCCGGCGTCATATCGATCGCCGCCAGAGTGACCGGCGATCCGGTGGCGCAGGTGGCGCCGTTGACGCGGGTCCTTGCCGAGGTCGCGCCATTGTCGGCGGTGCACTGGGCGAGCGCCATGACCGATGAACTGGCCCTCGAATATCGCGGCACCAACTTCGCGATGTTCCTGTCGCTGGCGTTCGGGTTGGCGGCGCTGTTCCTGGCCGGGATCGGCCTGTTCGCGATCCTGGCGCACACGGTGTCGGACCGGATCCCGGAGTTCGCAGTGCGATTGGCGTTAGGCGCTTCGCCGGCCGGCGTGCAGGTCGGGGTCCTCCGTCATGGCATGGTACTGGTCGGTGCCGGCTGTTGCATCGGCGGCCTCGTGGCGCTGGCGGCCTCGCGACTCCTGTCGCAGGTCCTCTATGGCGTATCGGCCGTTGACCCGCTTTCCTTTGGCGTGGCCGGAGGATCATTGCTCGCGGTCGCGCTACTGGCGTGCTGGTTGCCGGCACGGCGAGCAGCGCGCGTGGACCCGATGACATCGCTGCGAGGGGACTGACGGGAAGGGAGGGGACAGACC
>CAMPKM010000212.1 GCA_946887155.1 uncultured Gemmatimonadota bacterium | reverse complement strand
CGCGCGTCGCTCCATACGGAGTACACGTTCGCCGTGTGGGATGGCGACGAGCTCATTCCCTTTGCCAAGGCGACGAGCGGCCTCACCGACGACGACATTCAGAAGCTCGATGCCTGGATACGTCGTCATACGCTCGAGAAGTTCGGTCCCGTCCGTGCAGTAAAAGCCGAACAGGTGTTCGAACTCGGCTTCGACGGGATACAGGCATCGACGCGCCACAAATCGGGAGTCACGGTGCGGCTCCCGCGAATACTTCGCTGGCGCAGGGACAAGAACGCGTCCGACGCCGGAACCCTGGCCGCACTCAAGGCGTTGATCGAATGATCGAAGACCTGGCGAACTGGTTCACGGCACGCGGATGGTCGCCATTCCCGTTTCAACGCGACGTCTGGAACGCGTACCTCGCTGGCGAGAGTGGCCTGGTGCACGCCGCGACCGGAACGGGAAAGACGCTTGCCGCATGGCTCGGTCCCATCGCGGAGTGGATCGCCGAAGGACGACCGGTGACGCCGGCGCGCCGGGGACAGGTGCACGTTCCGCTGCGCGTGCTGTGGATTACGCCGCTCCGCGCCCTCGCCGCCGACACCGCCGCCGCGCTCGCGGCGCCGCTGGCTGCGCTCGCGCCCGAATGGTCCATCGAGACGCGGACCGGCGACACCTCGCCGGCCATGCGGGCACGCCAGAGCCGCCGGCTCCCCACGACCCTGCTGACTACGCCCGAGAGCCTGACGATTCTTCTCTCACGGCCGGAATCGCTGGAGCTGATGCGCGAACTGCGCCTCGTCGTGGTCGACGAATGGCACGAGTTGATGGGAACCAAGCGTGGCGTCCAGACGGAACTCGCCCTCGCCCGGCTGCGCACCATCCGCCCGGGCATCAGGACCTGGGGACTTTCGGCAACGTTAGGCAACCTCGACGAGGCGCTGGTCACCCTGCTCGGCACGGCGCATGAAGCCCGATCGCGTGTCGTGAAGGGGGCAACACCCAAACAGATAGCGGTCGACACCCTGCTGCCGGCCACGGTCGAACGGTTTCCGTGGGCGGGTCACCTCGGCCGGGGAATGGTGGAGCCGGTGGCGGCCGCGCTCGATCGCGCTGACAGCTCGATCGTGTTCACCAACACGCGCCGGCAAACGGAGGAGTGGTATCGATCGCTGCTCGACGCGCGTCCCGACTGGGTCGGGCAGATCGCGCTGCACCATGGCTCGCTCGACCGGTCGACACGCGAATGGGTAGAACAGGCGCTGCGTGAAGGCCGGTTGCGTTGCGTGGTGGCGACGTCGAGTCTCGACCTCGGTGTCGATTTCTCTCCGGTGGATCGTGTCGTCCAGGTCGGAAGCCCGAAGAGCGTCGGTCGCCTCGTTCAGCGCGCCGGTCGCAGCGGTCATCGTCCCGGCGCCGAAAGTCGTGTCACGTGCGCGCCGACGAATGTGCTCGAGCTGATCGACCTCGCCGCGGCTCGGGATGCCGTGGAGGCCGGTGACATCGAGTCGCGGCGCCCGATTGACCGGCCGCTCGACGTCCTCGTGCAACACCTGGTGACGGTCGCGATGGGCACCGGCTTTCACCCCGAGGAACTGTTCGCCGAAGTGCGACGTACGCGCGCGTTCAGGGACCTGACCGAGGCCGAGTGGCAGTGGGCGATGGAGTTCGTCGCCAGCGGCGGGGGCGCACTCGGCGCCTATCCGGAGTACGCGCGGCTCGTCAGGCAGCCCGACGGCCGGTACCGCGTCGAAAGCGAGGCGATTGCCAAGCGTCACCGGCTGTCGATCGGTACGATCGTCAGTGACGGCCAGATCGCGGTGACCTACCAGCGTGGAAAGGCCATCGGGTCCGTTGACGAGGAATTCATCGCTCGCATGAAGCCGGGTGACCGGTTCACGCTGGCCGGGAAGACGCTCGAGTTCATTCGTGTTCGCGACATGCAGGCCTGGGTCCGTCGCGCGTCCATCTCGCAGGTAACGGTCACGTCTCCATGGAGCGGGACCCGCCTGCCGATTTCGGGGACGCTGGCCTCGCGGTTGCGCGATCGTCTCGACGAAGCAAGTCGCGGAGTGTTCCGCGGCCCGGAGCTGGATGCGATCAGGCCGGTCCTCGCGGTGCAGCAACGGTGGTCGCGCATTCCCGCGGCTGACGAAGTCCTGATCGAACGCGTCAGGACGCGCGAGGGTCACCACATCTATGTATATCCGTTCGAGGGACGGCTCGTGCACGAAGGGCTGGCGGCGCTGGTCGCTTTCCGGCTCTCGCGGCTCGAGCCCCTTTCCTTCTCGATCGCCACCAACGACTACGGGTTTTCATTGTTGTCCGCCGATGCGGTGGTTCTCGATACCGACGTGATATTCCGGGTGGAGCACCTCCGCGATGACCTCCTGTCCGCGCTCAATGCCACCGAGATGGCGCGCCGCCAGTTTCGGGAAATCGCGCGTGTGGCGGGGCTCATTTTCCCGGGACTGCCCCGTTCGGGCAAGACAGCGCGGCAGTTGCAGGCATCGAGCAGCCTCTTCTTCGACGTGTTCCGGAAACATGATCCGGGCAACCTGCTGGTCGCGCAGGCCTATCGCGAAGTGATGGAGCGGCAACTGGAAAGTGCGCGCCTTGCGCGTACGCTCGAGCGGCTGTCGCGCGCTCGCGTGGTGGTGACTGAACCGCCGCGCACGACACCTTTTGGCTTTCCCCTGCTGGTCGACCGGACGCGGGATCGCGTCTCCTCGGAATCGCTGGCCGACCGGGTGAGGCGGATGCAACTCGCGCTCGAGCGCGCCGCTGGGTGAGTATGAAGATTGGCGTGGCCGGGGAGACGCTCCTGCTCTTTCCGGAGCGGGCGGCCTTGCTGGCGCAAACGCAAACCCTGCTCGTCGCCGACCCGCATTTCGGCAAGGCTGCCACGTTCCGTTCGTCAGGCATTCCGGTGCCTGCGGGCACGACAGCCGACGCGCTCGAGCGCCTCGATGCGCTCCTGCGGCGGGTCGAAGTCCGGCGCATCCTGTTTCTCGGCGATTTTCTTCACGCCAGGCGTGGCCGGTCGCCACAGACGTTAGGCGCCGTGGCGAAATGGCGGGAGGCGCATCGAGGCATAGCCATGACGGTTGTTCGCGGCAACCACGACCGGGAGGCTGGGGACGTAGCTGACATCGGCATTGACGGCATTGATGCACCGCTGATCGAACCGCCGTTCGTATTCACGCACGTGCCTTCGGTACATGACGAGGGCTACGTAATCGCCGGACACCTGCACCCCGGCGCAGACCTCGTTGGCGCCGGTCGGCAATACGTGCGATTGCCCTGCTTCTGGTTCGGAGCGCAAACCGCCGTGCTCCCTGCGTTCGGTGACTTTACCGGACTCTGGCCGGTACCGCCGGCGCCGGGCGATCGCGTCTTCGTGATTGCCGGCCACGAAATCGTGGAGCGCACTGCTCCCTGACCACGCCCCGGCTCGATCTGCCGGGCAGCGCCTGGCTATTTCTTTCGCGGATCGTCCGCCGGGTTCACATAGTGAATCACGAGCGGACCAACGCCGTGGACCTGTACGGTCGTTTCCTCATCGGTCCACGAGAAGTGATTTGACTTTGCCGGAATAACGGCCACACTCCCCGCCGGCAGTCGTTTTGTCTTTGACCGGTCAAGCTTGTCCCCGATTCCCATGTGCAGCGAGCCGCTGAGCACCGTTGCATGCTCGATCCATGGGTGCCAGTGCGCCGGAATCTCGAAATTCGCCGGCAATCGCAACTGGATCGTGAACGGCACCGCCTCGTTGATCGGGCCTTCGATGATCGCTACCTGCGCACCCGCCGGCAGGAGTGGCATCGGCTTCCACTCGCGCTGATCCGGCGTGACCATGATGTGCGCCGTCGATTGTTGCCCTGCTCGCGGGATTGTCGGCACCGCGACAAGGATGGTGACCAGGGGCAACACGAGATGCCGGTTCATGAGACCTCCGCTTTTTCACCACGAGTCGACCGGGCCGAGCACCGGTTCTGCTGGCGACCGGGTTCAATACATCGAATCCGGTGGTTCGTGGCAAGAGCGGAGGCGGGCACGACTGTCAGGCTGGGACGCGACTGACGATCTGCACGAGGTTACCGCACGTGTCGTCGAACACCGCTGTCACGACCGGACCCATTTCCACTGGAGGCTGGGTGAACTGAACGCCAGCCGCCGAAAGACGCTCATGTTCGGCTCGTACGTCTTCTACACTGAACGACGCCAGCGGAATGCCGTCCGCGTTCAGCGCGGCTCGGTAGGGCGCGACCGCGGGATGGCCGGCTGGTTCAAGCAGCAGCTCTGTCCCATCGGGGAGCTCCCGGGACGTGACGGTAAGCCATCGCGCGCCACCGCCCAGCGGGACATCCGTTTTCTTCACGAAGCCAAGAACGATGGTGTAGAACGCCAGGGCCTGTTCCTGGTCGTCCACGAAAACACTCGTTATGTAGATGCGCATGTGATGTCGTCAGCGGTTGATGGGCCAGCGGCGGATGATCGACTGCAGCGGCCTGGTATCCAGGTAGTGGAACTTGTATCGACCCTTTTTCTCGCTCGATACGAGGCCGACGTCCTCGAGCAGCTGCAGATGTTGCGACACGGCTTGACGGGTGAGCGGAAGCTCGTGACGCATGGTGAGCCGCGAGCAGAGCTCGAACAACGTCTGCCCGTCGCGGCGGGCCAGTTCATCCAGGATGGCGCGACGCGCCGGAGCGGCGAGCGCCTCGAAGATGTCCGTCACTCGAGCATGATAGGCAAGTCATGACTTGCCTGTCAAGCACGGGACGGTGCGGGAAATGTCTTGTCGCCGCCAGACTCGTCAGCCATCTTCGCGTCTGGCATAATTTCCGGTTTCACCGCAGACCCAGATCCATGCGACTCACACTTTCCATTGCGCTACTCGCGGCGTCTACCCTGCCGGCGCTCGGCCAGGATCCTGATTCCACCAATCGCGGACCGGGCGCTGGCGGCGCCGCCGGTTCCGGTCGCGGCGGAGGGCCTCGCCCGTACGATCGCGTCATCACGCGGGATGCAAATACCAGGCAAGGCCTGTTCAAGGTGCACCGCGTGGGGGACCGTCTGTTTTTCGAAATTCCTCGACGCGAGCTCAACAGGGACCAGCTCCTCATCGGTCGGTTTGCCCGCGCGGCAGCGCCTGAGGGTGGACGCGGCGGAGGAACCGCGTACGCGGGCGACCAGTTCGCCGAGCGCACGCTGCGCTGGGAGGTCATGGGTAACCGGGTGATCCTGCGCGGTCCGTCTTACTCGATCACGTCGAGCGACACGACCGCGTCGGTTCTTCGTGCGGTAGAAAACGCCAACTATGCCCCGGTCATTGCCGCGTTCAACATCGACGCGTGGGGCCCGGATAGCGCGCCGGTCATCGACGTCACGCGCCTGTTCACGACGGCGATCCCCGAGATCCAGGCGATTCCGGGAACGATCGACGCGAGCCGCTCCTTCATCGATCGGCATCTCGCGTTTCCCGACAACATCGGCATCGAGGCGACCCAGACGGGTGCCGCGCCCGCACCTCAGGCCCGCGGTGGTGGAGGTGGCGCCGCTCCGGCCGGTCCGCGTCCGCCGCGCAGCGTCATGGCGCACTACAGCATCGTGCGCCTGCCCGAAGTCCCGATGATGCCACGCCGCTTCGACGAACGCGTTGGCTTCTTCTCGAATACGATGACCGACTTCGGCACCAGCGAACACCGCTCGGCGACGCGCCGGTATATCACCAAGTACCGGCTCGAGTGC
>CAMPKM010000211.1 GCA_946887155.1 uncultured Gemmatimonadota bacterium | reverse complement strand
CTTCGCCGCGCTCAACTCGGCGGTGTTCTCCGACGGCTCGTTCGTCTACGTGCCGCGCGGCGTGCGCTGCCCGATGGAATTGTCGACGTACTTCCGCATCAACGCGGCCGACACGGGACAGTTCGAGCGCACGCTGATCGTCGCCGACGAAGGCGCGTACGTCAGCTACCTCGAGGGATGCACGGCGCCCAAGCGGTCGACGAACCAGCTGCATGCGGCGGTCGTCGAGCTGGTCGCGCTCGACCGGGCGACGGTGAAGTACTCGACAGTGCAGAACTGGTACGCCGGCGACGAAAACGGCGTCGGCGGCATCTACAACTTCGTCACCAAGCGCGGCAAGGCGTTCGAAAGCGCGAAGATCTCGTGGACGCAGGTCGAAACGGGATCGGCGATCACCTGGAAATACCCCAGCGTGATCCTCCAGGGCGACAACTCGACCGGCGAGTTCTATTCGGTGGCGGTGGTGAACAATCACCAGCAGGCCGACACCGGCACGAAGATGATCCACATCGGCCGCAACACGAAGTCGAACATCGTCTCGAAGGGCATTTCGGCGGGCCAGGGCAACAACAGCTACCGCGGCCGGGTGAAGATCATGCCGAAAGCCGAGGGCGCGCGGAACTATACGCAGTGCGACTCGATGCTGATCGGGAACCGCTGCGGCGCGCACACGTTCCCGTACGTCGAAGTGGGCAACAACACGGCGATCGTGGAACACGAGGCCAGCACGTCGAAGATCGGGGAGGACCAGATCTTCTACTGCAAGCAGCGGGGACTGAGCGGCGAGCAAGCGGTGTCGATGATCGTCAGCGGGTTCTGCCGCGAAGTGTTCAAGGAGCTTCCGATGGAATTCGCGCTCGAAGCGCAGCAGTTGCTTGGAATTAGTCTCGAGGGTTCGGTGGGATAGGGCTTGGGGCATGGGGCACGACTTCACGACTTCACGACTTCACGACTTCACGACTTCACTATGATCCGAATACACGATCTTCACGCGTCAGTCTCCGGCAAGGAGATTCTTCGCGGCATCACGCTCGACATCGATGCCGGCGAGGTGCATGCCATCATGGGGCCTAACGGGTCCGGGAAGAGCACGCTGGCGCAGGTGCTGGCGGGGCACCCGGGATACGAGGTCACCGGGGGTTCCGTGACCTTCAAGGGCACCGACCTGCTCGACATGGAACCCGAGGAACGCGCGCAGGCGGGTGTGTTCCTCGCATTCCAGTATCCGGTCGAAATCCCAGGCGTCTCCAACGCCTACTTCCTGCGCTCGGCGTACAACGAAGTGCGCAAGGCACGGGGTGAAGCCGAGGCGGATCCCATCGAGTTCCTCGACATCGTCGCCGAGCGGCTCAAGTACGTCGACCTCGACGAATCGATGCTGAACCGGTCGGTCAACGCCGGGTTCTCCGGCGGCGAGAAGAAGCGCAACGAGATCCTCCAGCTCGCGGTGCTCGACCCGGTGCTGTCCATCCTGGACGAGACCGATTCCGGGCTCGACATCGACGCATTGCGCACCGTGGCCGACGGCGTGAACAAGCTGCGCGACAAGGACAACGCGTTCCTGGTCGTCACGCACTACCAGCGCCTCCTCAACTACATCGTGCCGGACAAGGTGCACGTGCTGGTCGACGGGCGCATCGCGCGCTCGGGCGGCAAGGAGCTGGCGCTCGAGCTCGAGGAGCGCGGCTACGACTGGGTTACGGCCGAGCAGGGTGCGGGAGCCTGACGTGAGCACTGCCTTTCTCGAACAATTCACGACCGCCCCGGTGGAAGGTCCGTCGTGGCTGACGGCGGCCCGCGAGCACGCGATGGCGAGTTTCCAGTCGTCAGGCATCCCGACGATGCGGAACGAAGACTGGCACTTCACCAATCCGGCGCCGATCGCGGAGGGCGCGTTCGGCCCGATGCGGCCGGGTGCTGGTCGCGTGACCGCCGATGCGTTGACGCCGTGGCTGTTCGGCCAGCGGCACTGGCCGCGCCTGGTGTTCGTCAACGGCCGGCATGTGCCGGCGCTGTCGGTTACCGAGGGGCTCGAATCGGTGAAGGTGATGAGCCTGGCGGTCGCCCTGCGCGAGGAGCCGACGCTCCTCGAACGGCACATGACTCGTTATGCGGATGTCGAGGACCCGGCTCAGGCGTTCTCGGCGCTGAACACGTCGCTGGTGCAGGACGGCGCGGTGGTGCACATCCCGAAGGGGGTGGTGGTCGACACGCCGATCCAGCTCCTGTTCCTGAGCGATAGCGAGGCGGCCGGTGGCGCGAGTCATCCGCGCGTCCTGCTGGTGGCGGAGCCGAATGCGCAGGCGACGCTGATCGAGCAGTACGCGTCCCTGGGCGGCTCGCGGTACTTCACCAACGCGGTTACCGAGGCGTGGGTCGGGCCCGGTGCGACGCTCCATCATTTCCGTTTGCAGCAGGACGCGCGCGATGCGTTCCACGTGGGGACGACGGTCGCGCACCAGGAGCGGGATTCGCACTTCGTGTCGTTCTCGTTTGCGACAGGTCCGCACCCGTCGCGGATCAACGTGTATGCCGGCTTGCACGGCCAGGGGTGCGGCGCGACGCTGAACGGCCTGTACATGCTGGATGGCAGGCAGCACTGCGATCACCAGACGCGCATCGAGCACGCGCAGCCGGACTGTTACAGCCGGGAGTTGTACAAGGGCGTGCTGGACGACGCCTCACACGGGGTGTTCAACGGCAAGGTGTACGTGCATCCGGTGGCGCAGAAGACCGACGGCAAGCAGACCAACAACACGCTGCTGCTGTCGGAGCGCGCGCGCATCGACACCAAGCCGCAACTGGAGATTTTCGCCGACGACGTGAAGTGCACGCACGGCGCGACGGTCGGGCGGATCGATGAAACGGCGCTCTTCTACATGAAGAGCCGGGGCATACCTAACGCTGAGGCGCGCAAGCTGCTGACATATGCGTTCGCGGCGGAGGTGCTGGAGACGATTCCGGTGGATGCGCTTCGCGAGGGACTCGAGCGGCTCACGCTGGAGCGGTTCACTGGTATCGTGAACGCCTGAGGAGCCGTAAAAACGAATCAGAGTATTGATCAACCATGGCAACGTTGACTGAGCTTTCCGAAGTCGCATCGACTCTCGACGTAGAGAGGATACGGGCAGACTTCCCGATCCTCTCGATCAAGCCGAGAGGCAAGCCGCTGGTCTACCTCGACAGCGCGGCCACGAGCCAGAAGCCGCGGCAGGTGATCGATGCGCTGCGGCGGTATTACGAGGAAGAGAACGGCAACATTCACCGCGGGGTGCACTACCTGAGTGAGCTGGCGACGCTCCGCTACGATGAAACGCGCGAAGCGGTGCGCCGGTTCATCAACGCGGCGTCGCATGACGAGGTCGTGTTCACGCGCAACACGACCGAGAGCATCAACCTCGTCGCGGCGACGTTCGGGCAGGCGTTCGTGAAGCCGGGCGACGAGATCCTCATCTCGGTGATGGAGCATCACTCGAACATCGTCCCATGGCAGTTGATGGCGCAGCGGCAGGGCGCCGTGGTTCGCGCGGTGCCGGTCACGGACATCGGTGAGCTCGACCTGAACGCGCTCGAGTCGATGATCGGCCCGAAGACGCGCCTCGTGGCGCTGTCATGGGTATCGAACTCGCTGGGCACCGTGAACCCGGCCCGGCGCATCGTCGAGATGGCGCACGCGAAGGGCGTGCCGGTGCTCCTCGATGGCGCGCAGGCAGCGCCGCACATCGCGATCGATGTCCAGTCGATCGGCTGCGACTTCCTGGCGTTTTCGGCGCACAAGATGCTGGGGCCGACGGGCGTCGGCGTGTTGTACGCGCGCGGCGACTGGTTCCATCGCCTGCCGCCGTACCAGGGCGGCGGGGACATGATCGAGACGGTCACGATCGAGAAGACGACGTACGCGAAGGCGCCGTCCAAGTTCGAGGCGGGAACGCCTAACATCGCGGACGTCGTCGCCTTCCGGTCCGCGATCGAGTACCTCGAGCAAGTAGGACTCGACGCCATCAGCCGGCACGAACATGCGCTGCTCGCGGAAGCGACGGCGCGCGTCTCCGCGTTGCCGGGGATCCGCCTGGTCGGCACCGCGCCGGGAAAGGCGGGCGTGCTCAGCTTCACCATGGATGGCGTGCATCCGCACGACATCGCCACGATCCTCGACCAGCATGGCATCGCGATCCGCGCCGGGCACCACTGCACGCAGCCGCTGATGGCGCACTACGGCTGCGGCGCGACCGCGCGGGCGTCGTTCTACCTGTACAACACCATGGACGAAGTGTCGGCGCTCGTCTCCGGCCTCGAACGCGTGCGCGAGGTGTTCACCTGATGGATCTCGGCGCGCTGTACGAGGAAGTGATCCTCGACCACAACCGTTCGCCGCGCAACTGGGGAGAGATCCCGGGTGCGCGGCACGTCGACGGCCGCAACCCGCTCTGTGGCGACCGGATTTCGCTCGACGTGAAGGTCGAAGGCGACGTGATCACCGACATCAGGTTCACCGGCGAAGGCTGCGCGATCTCCAAGGCCTCGGCGTCCATGATGACCCAGGCCATCAAGGGAAAGACGATGGAGGAAGCATCGGCGCTGTACGAGGGCTTTCACGACCTCGTCACGGGCAAGGCCGCGACGCCGCCCGACAAGTCGTTAGGGTCGCTTCGGGCGTTTGCGGGAGTCGCGAGGTTCCCGGCACGGGTGAAGTGCGCAACCATGGCATGGCACGCTCTCAAGGAAGGGCTGCGGAAGGCTTAGGAGCAGCGCGCTGGTAGTGGTTATTGGGCCTCGAGAAGACAAACCGCCAAGGACGCCAGGCGACGCCGAGGTCACCTCATCATATGTCGTTTGCTTTCCCGGGTCGCGCAACCTTGGCGTTCTCGGCGTCCTTGGCGGTTAAAACAGCGTCAGCAGAGATGAACGCCCAAAGCCTTGAAGGTGGCATAGACCAATGAACCTTCTTTCAGGTCCATCTCCTGCGCCGAGCGGGTCGTGATCGCGGCAACGAGGGGGACGCCGTCGACGTCGAGGGAGACCCGGGCAAAGGCGCCTAACGCGCCTACTTCCGTGACGCGGCCGCGGAACAGGTTGCGGGCCGAGGTCGACTGGGGCTCGAGGGAGAGCGTGATCTCCTCGGAGCGGACGACGGCGTAACACGGGCCTTCCGGCGTGTTGCCCACCGTGTAGAGCGTCAACGGGCCGCTGGTGAACTCGATGGCATGATTGCCCTCGGCCACCAGGTGGGGATCGCCGTCCAGCCAGTCCGGCTTCGCGTCCGCCAGCTTGCGTGCCGTGCCCGCGAACACGTTTTCGGCACCGAGGAACTCGGCGATGTAGGGAGAAGCCGGCCGGCGGAACACCTGTTCAGGGGGACCGTACTGCAGCACCCGGCCGGCATCGAGCAGCACGGCGACGTCGCCAAGCAGGCCAGCTTCGGTGAAGTCATGGGTTACCTGCAGCGTGGTGAATCCCCACTCGCGATGGAGCGCGCGCACTTCGCGGCGGGTCCGGCCGCGACGGCGAGGATCGAGGGCGCTGAACGGCTCGTCGAGCAGGATGACCGCCGGCCTGCGTGCCAGCGTGCGGGCCAGCGATACCAGTTGGCGCTCGCCACCGCTCAGGGCGCGGACGTCGCGCTCCCGCAATGGACCGATGTCCAGCCGCCTGACGAGTTCGTCGACCGTGGCTTCGTCCCGCGCGCCGTACCTCAGGTTCTCGACGACCGAGAGGTGCGGAAACAGGTAACCATGCTGGTACAC
>CAMPKM010000210.1 GCA_946887155.1 uncultured Gemmatimonadota bacterium | reverse complement strand
CGTGAGGTCGTGAGGTCGGGAAGTCGGGAAGTCGGGAAGTCGGGAAGTCGGGAAGCCGGGAAGTCGTAAGTCGTAAGTCGTAGGTCGTAGGTCGTAGGTCGTGAACCTTTACCGGCTTTAATCAGGTTTCTCTACGTCTCACGATCTCACGATCTCACGATCTCACGATCCTCACGGCATGAGCGCTCGCGACGCGATTTCACTCTTCACGCGTTCGACGAACTCCGTCACCGGAACCACCTCCTGCTTCTTCCCTGTTCCTCTCGTACGGACCGCCACGGTACCGGATTCAGCTTCGCGTTTTCCGACGACCGCCATGTACGGCACCTTCATCAACTCCGCCTCCCGAATCCGGTAATTCAGCGTGTCGTGCGTGTCGAGACGGGCGCGGATGCCGGCGTCCTTCATCTGCCTGACGATTTCGCTCGCCTGTGGCGCCAGGTCATCCGAGATCGGCAGCACCCGCACCTGCTCGGGCGCCAGCCAAACTGGGAAGGCGCCGGCAAAATGCTCAACCAGGATCGCGATGAAGCGTTCCAGTGAGCCGCTGACCGCGCGGTGAATGACGACAGGACGATGGAGCGTGTTGTCCTCACCGACGTACTGCAGATCGAAGCGCTCGGGCGCGTTGTAGTCGAGCTGGATGGTGCCGAGTTGCCAGGAACGTCCCAGCGAGTCGGTGACATCGAAGTCGATCTTGGGCCCATAGAACGCGCCATCGCCCGCCTTCAGCTCGTACGCGACACCGGTGGCCTCCAGCGCATGCCGGAGCGCCTCCTCGGCCCTGTCCCACATCTCGTCGGTGCCGATGCGGGTTTCCGGACGCGTCGCAAATCGCAACGACGGCTCCAGGCCGAACGTGCGGTAGTAACCCATGATGAAGTCCATGAGGAACCGGACCTCATCGGTGATCTGCTCCGGGGCAATGAAAACGTGGCAGTCGTCCTGAGAGAACTGCCTGACGCGCGTGAGCCCGGACAGCGCACCCGTTACTTCATTTCGGTGCAGCACATCGAACGTGACCAGCCGCAAGGGAAACTCGCGATACGAGTGCTTCTTGCTCAGGTAAATGAGATAGTGCGATGGACAGTTCATCGGCTTCAGTGAGACGTCGTGTTCGTTCGTCTCGCTGTTGTGCACGAGGAACATGTTCTCGCGGTACTTGCCCCAGTGGCCCGATTGCTCCCACAACGCCTTGCCGAACAGCAGCGGCGTTTTCACTTCGATGAAGTGCTCCTGCTGTCGCTCGCGAATGAAGGCGAGCAACTCGTTGTAAATCGTCGTCCCGCGTTCGGTCCAGAACGCCGAACCGGGCGACACGGGGTGAAAGAAAAACAGGTCGAGTGACTTGCCCAGCACTCTATGATCTCGCCGTTTGGCCTCCTCGATCCGGTGCAGGTACGCTTCGAGGTCTTCCTTCGACCACCACGCCGTCGCGTAGATGCGCTGCAGCATCTGGCGTCGCTCGTCACCCCGCCAGTACGCCCCGGCCGTGTTCAGCAGCTTGAAGTGCTTGAGGTACGACGTGTCCGGCACGTGTGGACCGCGACACAGATCGATGAAGGGTCCATCGGTATATGTCGAAATCACCTCGTCGGCGCCGAGGTCCTCGATGCGCTCGAGCTTCAATGGATCTTCGGCGAAGCGGCGCTTGGCTTCGGCGCGATCCACTTCTTCGCGAAGGAACGGAAACTTCTCCGCCGCGACCTTGCGCATTTCGTCCTCGAATGCGGCGAGATCCTCCGGCGTGAACGGCTTGTCGACTTCGAAATCGTAGTAAAAGCCGTCTTCGATCGCCGGACCGAAGCCGATGTGCGCATCCGGCCGCAAGCGCCGAACCGCGGTGGCCAGGATGTGTGCACCTGAATGGCGCAGCACGTCGAGCGACTCGGCGTCCTTCTGCGTCAACACGCGGAACGCGGCATTTCGGCGGAGCGGCGTCATCAGGTCCTGCACCACATCATCGACCTTTACGGCGATGGCGGCGCTCAGCAACCTCGGTCCGATCGTCCCTACGACTTCGCGCGCCAAAGTGCCAGGCGGCACACGCCGCGCGGACCCGTCCGGCAGCGTGAGTGTGATCATGTCGTCAGGAGTCAGTGCGTCGTTGGACATGGCTCAGGGAATCGTATCGAGAAGCGGCGTCAGGCGCGGCCCGTACACCAGCGCCGCGGCGACGCCGGCGACGAGCACGAGCACAAGGACCGCCCATATGACAAAACGGCCAGCACGCGAGTTCGCGGCACGGCCGTCATCGGTTCGCAATTCCACGACACGCAAGTTATCGTACGACAGTATCCTACGCCACGGTAACGAATGCGTCGACGGAAAGCTCGAACGGTTCGTGAAGAAGAAAGCCCGACACTCCTGCTGATGGCCGCCGGGGCGGTCGCCGGTGCCGCGGCTGGCCTCTACCTGGGCCGCCGATACCGCAGCTTCGACGCATTCGTCGAGGACATGCGCGACCGGCTGGGTGACCTCCGGACCATCTGGTACAACGATGAGCTCGCGGCCGAAGAACGAGGCGCGCGCATCGCCGATGCCGTCGATGATTTCGAAGAGGACGAGGAAGCCGACGACCTGGAGGACGATCTCGACGACGAAGACTTCGACGACGGCGCCGGCTATCACGAAGCCTACGCGGTACTCGACGACGAAGACCTCGACGAGGATGAAGACGAGGACTTTGATGACGAGGTCGATGAGCTCGAGGATGAACTCGCGGCCGTCACCGCGTCCAACGGTGTGGTCGGGTCGCGCGCGGCAGACAAGGCCCGCCAGCTCGAAGAACGGGTACTCGACGCCCTCCATGACGACGATCTGCTGAGCGAGCGCGCCATCGAGATCGCGGTGGTAGGAGACGGCGTCGTCGAGCTGACCGGCACCGTTCACGCGATCGAGGAAGTATCTCGCGCGTCGGCGATGGTGCGCGGGGTCGCCGGCGTCAGCATGGTCCTCAATCGCATCGACGTTCGCGCGGGAGGCACCATGGATACCGCGAGTGTCCCGCGCGAGCCCATGCAGCCACCGGCCAAGGACGAGCGTCCCGCACCGGGCTCCTGACCCGCGACAGTTTTCCACAATGCGGGGTCCGAGGCCTGGCGCTCAGGATGACAGCGCCAGGCTGCTATCTTTTCAGACCATGCCAAATCAGGGCGAAATCCCGCCTCAGTACGACCCCGCTTCGGTTGAAGAAGCCGCCTATGCCCGCTGGCAGGCCGAGGGCCTGTTCACGGCGCACGCCTCGAACTCGATCCGCGCCGGCGGCAAACGAGCGCCCTATGTGATCGTCATGCCGCCGCCGAACGTCACGGCGGTGCTGCACATGGGGCACGGCCTGAACAACACGGTGCAGGACGTCATCATCCGCTGGCGTCGCATGTGTGGCGACGAAGCGCTCTGGCTGCCGGGCACCGACCACGCGGGCATCGCGACCCAGAACGTCGTGGAGAAACTGCTCGCGAAGGAAGGCAAGACGAGGCATGACGTGGGACGGGCGGCATTCGTGCATCGCACCGAACAATTCGTCACTGAAACAGGCGGTGTCATTCTCCAGCAGTTGAAGGCGATCGGCGCGTCGGCTGACTGGACGCGCACGGCGTACACGCTTTCACCCGCGCTCTCCCGCGCCGTACGCGAGGCGTTCGTGCGCCTGTTCGAGCGTGGGTTGATCTACCGGGGCCACCGCGTCATTCACTGGTGCCCGCGCTGCCTGACGTCGCTGTCGGACGAGGAAGCGGAGTTTCACGAGACGGATGGAAAGCTGTACCACATCGCCTATCCGATCACATCGGTGAATTCGCGGGATGCCGGAAGCCGCATCGTCATCGCGACCACGCGGCCGGAGACGATGCTGGCCGACGTGGCCATCGCCGTGAATCCGTCCGACGAGCGGTACACGGATCTCGTGGGCCGAACGGTGTTGCTGCCGCTGGCGAACCTCGAGATCCCCATCGTCGCGGACGAATACTCCGATCCGACGTTTGGAACGGGAGCGGTGAAGATCACCCCCGCGCACGACGCGAACGACTTCGACGTCGCCCAGCGTCACCAGCTCGCGATGCCGGTCGTGATCGATGAAAGTGGCATCGTCCGCGAAGTGATGGATGCCGCCGGCCGCGTGCCGGACAGCGTGAATGGACTGGACCGGATGGCGGCGCGCGAGCGGATCGTCCAGCTGCTGAAGGACGGCGGCCACCTGGTGAAGGTCGAGAACCACCGACATTCGATTCGCCGCTGTTACCGATGCGATACCGTGGTCGAGCCGCGGCTGTCCGAGCAGTGGTTCGTGAAGATGAAGCCACTCGCCGAACCGGCGCTGCGGGCGGTACGCGACGGCACGATCCGGATCCTGCCCGAGCGCTGGGAGGCGGTCTACATCAACTGGCTCGAGGGCATCCGCGACTGGAACATCTCGCGGCAGCTGTGGTGGGGCCACCGCATTCCCGTCTGGTACTGCGACGGCTGCGGCCGGGTGAGTGCCAGCCGGGAGAACCTCGAGCGTTGTCCGGCCTGTTCGGGACCCGTGCGGCAGGACGAGGACGTCCTCGACACCTGGTTCTCGTCGGGACTGTGGCCGCTCAGCACGTTAGGCTGGCCGGAGGAAACCGACGACCTCAAGGCATTTTTCCCCACCGACACGCTCATCACGGCGCCGGAGATTCTGTTCTTCTGGGTCGCCCGGATGATCATGACGGGGTACGCGTTCCGCGGCGAGCCGGCGTTTCGTACCGTCTACCTGCACGGCACAGTGCGGGACACGAACCACCTGAAGATGTCGAAGTCACTCGGCAACGGCATCGATCCGCTGGACGTGGTGAAGTTGTACGGCGCCGATGCCTTGCGGTATACGGTGATCGCCGGCATGGGACTGGGCGCGGACACGATCCTCGATCCCAACGACCTGGAGCGGTCGTTTGCGCCGGGGCGGAACTTCGTCACCAAGCTGTGGAACATCGGGCGTTTCCTGCTCACCAACGTGGGCAACGAGCCGGTGGTACCGGTGTCCGAACTGGCGACGCACCGCCTGACGAGAGCCGACCGGTGGATTCTTGGCCGCCTCAACGACGCCGTCGCGGCCTGTGACGCCGCGTTAGGCCCGGCGCGGCCCGCCGGCGCCACATGGAGCGAGGACGAACGCTACGCCGGACTGCGCCTCAACGAATATGTGGAATCGGCGCGCAGCTTTGCGTGGAGCGAACTGGCCGACTGGTACCTCGAATCGGTGAAGTCGCGACTGGCCACGCCTGGCGAAGACCGCGAAGTGGCGCGGGCCGTGCTCGTCCACGCCTTCGACCAGGTGCTTCGGCTGTTGCAGCCGATCGTTCCGTTCGTGACCGATGCACTCTGGCAGCGGCTCCCGAGGCAGGATTCCACCGCCCTGGCAGTCGCCGAATGGCCCACGATCCGTCCGGTGGCCGGCGATGTGAACGAGTTCAACGTGGTCATCGAGGCGGTGAATGCGATCCGGCGGCTGCGCGCGGACTATGCGGTGAGCCCTGGAAAAACCGTCACCTGCGAGATCGTGCCCGCCCGCGAATCGCGCGTCTTCGGCGAGGAGGCCGGCATGATCGGGCGGCTGGCCCGGGCCGACGTCGCCGTCGCGGCGCAGGTTTCTCCCGAAGCCGCGGCTCATGCGGTGCTGGCGGATGGGACGCAGGTGGTCTTGTCGCTCGCCGGCGTGGTCGATATCGAGAATGAGTGCGCGCGTCTGCGTTCGGAACTGGCGTCGCTCGACAAGCAACTGGAGTCGCTGCGTGGC
>CAMPKM010000209.1 GCA_946887155.1 uncultured Gemmatimonadota bacterium | reverse complement strand
ATCCAGGCCTAAACGCGCCAGACGAAGGAGAACATCCGCGACTAGCTCGAGAAGTCAGGATCGTCGATGGACCGCATCTTCAAGTGCACGGTCATGATCGCCGACATGAAGGAGTGGGACGCGATGAACGAGGTGTACGTGTCGTTCTTCCCCGGCAACAAGCCGGCCCGCACTTCGTTAGGCGCGAGCGGCCTCGCCCTGAACGCGAAGGTCGAGATCGAGTGCCTGGCCAGAGCGAAGTAGCACGATGGCGGCGGGCGGATGGCGAATGGCGGGCCGGGCGCCGACACTGGCCCTGCTCGCCGGCCTGGGACTGAGCCACGCCCAGTATGAGCACGCCGTACCCGTACCGATACCAGTACCAATAACCAATACTGCGTATCCAGTATCTCCCCCCGGGACTACCGATACCCTCGCATTCTGGTCCCAATCGTTAGGCACCAGAAAACGGTTCCTGGTCTGGTTGCCGCCGTCGTACTCGTCGCGGGCGGAACGCCGCTATCCCGTGGCGTATTACCTCCACGGCGCCTTCGGCGACGAAACGGACTGGCTCGACCAGGGCCGACTCGGCGTCACGCTCGACTCGCTCGCCGCCGCCGGGCATCCGGAGATGATCGTCGTCATGCCCGACGGCGACGATGGCTTCTACACGACGTGGAACTACCTCGGCGACTGGACCGGTTGCCGGCGCAATCGCCCGGCAGGCGCCGAACCGGCCGATGCCTACTGCGTGCCGTGGCCGCACTACGACGACTACATCGCGCGCGACCTCGTGCAGTTCGTCGACCGCACCTATCGCACGCTCGCCGATCGACGACACCGCGGAATCGCTGGTCTCTCCATGGGTGGCTACGGCGCGGTCGCGCTGGCCCTCGCGTATCCGGATGTCTTTTCCGCCGCCGCCAGTCACTCCGGCGTGCTCACACCGGCGCTGGGCACCAACTCATCGGTCGTGCCACTCGAGCGATTCGACATCGATCGCCTCAGCGCGTCATATGGACGAAGCCTTTTTGCCATCACGCGACCGGTGTTTGGACGTGATAGTACGGGCTGGGCGTCGCGTGATCCCGGTCACCTCGCGTCTCGTCTGCTGGCACGAAATCCGCAATTGATGCCCGCTATTTACGTGGATTGCGGCACCGAAGATTTTCTGCTCGCCCAAAACAGGGCTTTTCGTGACCGCGCGGGTAATACAGTGGGTCAGTTTGAGTACAGGGAGCATTCCGGCGCCCATACCTGGAACTACTGGCGTCAACACGCCGCCCAGAGCGCGGCATGGCTCTCTGCCCGTTTGGCCGTGCCGTAGCTCACAAGGTTGCGGACCTCGGTGCGGTTAAGTCTCAGATGGGAGTCCAACATGCCCGCATTCTTTCCGGTCAAGACAGCTTCATATCCAAAGATCGAGGAGATCCGCTCGTTCCGGCGGCTCACCTTTTCGATCGTGGAAATGGCTGTGCTCACGGCCGTGATACTGCGGGTCTATCGCGCCCTGGCCCTGTCGCTCGCGGGAGCGAACGTCTTTTTCCTCGGGCTGAGCTTTGCGATCGGGTTCGTGGTGCTCTTCGGCATGGTGACGCTGCACCTTGGCAACTTCACCGTGCGGCGATGGGTCTGGCGCGCCCCGCTCTTCGCGCTCATCGAAGCCGCCGCCGAGTCACTCACCAGCCTTGGCCTCATCCTGATCCACAAGGAGCCGTTCGGTTCCTCGCGCGCCACGTTCGCTGACTGGCCGGGCATGGTTGGCAGCATCTTCACCTGGCGCCTGTCGTCCATCGTGGTATTCGCCCTGGTGCTCGCCGCCGTGGTCCAGATGGCCCGGATCACGTTAGGCGAAGAACGCCCGGAACGGCGGAAGACGCAACTGACGTGATGACGAAAGGCTGATGGCGGAGGCAATGACTGCCATCCCCCATCAGCCCTCCGGACCTACCATCTCGCCTTCACGCCCCGCACGTCGACGTGCACGAACGGTCCGTGCGCGCTGGTGGCCGGATACACACCCACGCCACCGATGAGATCCGGGTGCTCCTTCTCGATCTCGTCGACGACACGCGCCAGGAACTGCGCGTCGCGCGTGTTCACCTTGCCGTCGCCATTCAGGTCGTCCATGCTGCCGCTGCCGTCGTTGTCGACGTAGACGTCCGCCGCGTCACCATACTGGTGCCGGCTGTTTTGCGCGCGTCCGCCGGCGCCCACGCCCTTGTCGTTGTACTGCGGGGTGCGGAAACCGGACATCACCGACATCCGGGACACCATGATGCCGCGCGTATTCAGCGCACCGATCACCAGCTCGAGCTTGTCGATGAGCCCTTCCTGCAGGACGAGATACTTCGGCCAGACACTTCGCTGATCCTTCGTCAGGAAGTCACGCAGGCGGAAATGTTCCGAGATCCGCGTGTCCTGGTTTTCCGGCGTCACCCGGATAAACCCGTCCGGATTGGCGTAGCCGGCCGAGACATCGCGGCGCTCCGCCGGCCACGAGCCCATGCGGTAGTCGCCGAGCATGCCCTTCTTCTTTGCCGTGAAGGGAACGAGGTTGACGAACGTGAAGCCCGTGTCGTCGTCATTGTCGCGCGCGACGTACACGCCGGGATTGTCCGCGGCGCTATCGCCGAAGAGACGCCAGAAGACGCTGCTGCTATCGGCGGCTCGCGATACCAGCTTCATCCATACTTTACCGCTGCGCCCGGAAAGTGTGTCCCGGCTCCAGAAAGTGCGTGGTGTCGAGTCTGCTACGACGGGCGGCAAATACGCTACGGGCGCCGTATGAGCGGACGCCGAAGGAATGGCAGCACCCAGCACAATTACTGCGGCCACCAGGGGCGCGTGTCGCAGGCGCGAGAGGAGGTCGTGACGAGTCATGGCGTACGCGTGGCGAGAAAGTGGTGGGAGCGCTCGCCGACCGCGTCGGCGCAACTGCCCGGAAGGGAATTCGCAGACCCTACGCGTTAGGTAGGGAGCGGGCTCACACAAGATGCCAGTTTCCGGCCCAGCCTTGTATTGGGATTTGGCTGAAATAGGGGACATACCACGTTTTCGAATGATGGAACATTTACGCGGAACACGGAAACGCGGTCTGTCCCCCATTTCACAATGCGGCCACGGCCGCGTAAGCTTTGGGAGAAAAGGGGTCAGACACGATTTCCTGCTGAGCTGTCGAGATTCCGCAACGTCGCCTCACGGGGAAATGGTGTCTGACCCCTTTTTCGTCTGACCGCGTTCCAGGGAGAATTCCAGTGAGAAAATCGAGAGTCGTCGCCGTCGCGGTTGCCGCTGCGTTGATCGTGGGTGCGGCGACCGCGAACGCCCAGGAGCGCCGTCGCCCGTTCGGGACGCTGCGCGAACAGGCCACGCTGCAGCAAACGTGGCTGGAGAAGCGCCTGAAGACCGTCCTCCCTGCGCTCATGCGGAAGCATGGGATCGACATGTGGGTGATTCCCATGCGCGAATACATGGAAGACCCCACCTTCACCTCGCTGGTCTCCCCCACGACGTTTGCCGCTCGCCGGCGGACCATCTATGTCTTCTTCGACAAATGCGCCGCCGGCGGACAAACCGATCCCGGTGACGGCAGCTGCGTCGAGCGGATCGCGTTAGGTGGTACGTCGCAGGGCGGCCTCTACGAGGCGGTGCGATCCACGATTGCGGTCGACGCCGACGTCGGCGGCCGCCAGGCCGAGCTCTGGGGTGACGCCCAGTGGCAGGTGCTCAAGGACGTCCTCGAGCAACGCAACCCGAAGGTCCTCGGCATCAACAGCTCGCGCGTCTTTGCCTTCTCCGACGGCCTTACCTCGGGCGAGGTCGAGGGGATGGCCTTGGCGTTAGGCACGGAGTGGACGTCCAGAATCCGCAAGGCCGAGGCGCTGCCGCTCGAGTTCATCGCGTCGCGGCTGCCCGAGGAGGAGCAGTTCTACCGGCGCCTCCAGAACCTGGTCTGGGACCTCATCGGCCGCATGTATTCCACGGAAGTCATCAAGCCCGGCGTGACGCGCACGAGTGACCTGGTCTGGTGGTGGCGGCAGCAGGTAAACGACCTCGGTCTCGACACCTGGTTCCAGCCCTCGATCGATGTCCAGCGCCTCGGCGTGACCGCCGAGCAGCTCGGTGATGATCCCGTGATCCAGAAAGGCGACGTCCTGCACTGCGACGTCGGAATCACAGCGCTCCGGTTGAACACCGACACGCAGCACATGGCCTACGTGTTACGCGATGGCGAGACCGACGCGCCACCAGGCCTGAAAGCGGCGCTGAAGAACGCCAACCGGCTCCAGGACATCCTGTTCGAGGAAACGCGCGTCGGCCGAACCGGGAACGAGATCCTTGCTTCGACCCTGGCGAAAATGAAGGCCGAAGGGTTGAACGGGACGATGTATTCGCACCCGATCGGCATGCACGGCCACGGCGCCGGCCCACTGATCGGTCTCTGGGATTATCAGGAAGGCGTGCCCGGTCGTGGTGACGCGAAAGTCATCCCGGGCATGTGGTATTCGTCCGAACTCCAGGTGACGACAGCAGTACCGGAGTGGAACAACCAGCCTGTCCGCGTCGCCCAGGAAGAAGACTTCATCATCGACGCCCAGGGCAGGCTCCGCTGGGCCCTCCGTCGTCAGGCGGCGTGGCATTTGGTGATGTAGCTATACTCCAGAATGGTCCGTAGAATGCATTTGCGCCTGACGACGATGAAAGATGCCGACGACGACCTCGCGTACCTGGCGCCGTCGGCGTCAGAACGAATCAGCATGATGTGGCCTCAGGCGCTCCTGAAAAAACGGTAAACCATGTACACGATCTCGTCTTCCACGAGCCTTGGCGTCGTTCGAGCGCTGTAGATTCAGACCATGCGAAAGAAGAAGCTGATTGTCGTAGGCGACCGCATCCTCGTGAAGCCTGAGGAGGGCGAG
This sequence comes from uncultured Gemmatimonadota bacterium, assembly GCA_946887155.1. The sequence goes on along the minus strand of CAMPKM010000209.1, from coordinate 880 downwards.
GAACGCTCCAAGGTGGGCCTCTACCTGCCGCCCACCGCGATGGACAGCCAGGCGGTGCAGGGGGGCAAGATCGTCGCAACAGGTCCGGGGCTTCCAATGCCCGATCCCTCGGAGCTGAGCGACGAACCATGGCGCACGGGACCTCGCGAACATCGCTTCGTGCCCATGCAAGCCAGAATCGGCGACTACGCGCTGTTTTTCCGGAAAGCTGCCGTCGAAATCACGTTCGATGGCGAGACATACCTGGTGATCCCGCAGGGCGCGATTCTCGCGCTCATGCGTGGCGAAGAAGAACCCGAGGTGAGCGATGAGTACTGACGGACGCCAGCTCCATATCACGCACGCCGGCGCGCCTGCCCCGGCGCGTACGATGTACGACGAACGTTTCCTGGTCCCCATGCGCCAGGACCTGACCGAAGTCGGCTTCACCGAACTGCGCACCGCCGCGGAAGTCGACGAAGCGCTGCAGACGAAGCCTGGCACCGCGATGGTGCTCGTGAACTCGATCTGCGGCTGTTCCGCGCGCATGGCGCGTCCCGCGGCCCGTATCGCGATGGGTCACGCGACAAAACCCGATCATTTCTACACGGTGTTCGCCGGACAGGACGCCGAAGCGACGGCCCAGGCCCGAAGCTACTTCGAGGGCTATCCACCTTCGTCGCCTTCCATGGCGATCCTGCGCGACGGAAAGCTCGTGTGGATGCTCGAACGTTGGCAGATCGAAGGCCGGCCGGCCGAGGAGATTGCCGAAGAGTTGATCGCGGCGTTCGACGAGCACTGTGACGTGAGGTCGTGAGGGCGTGAGGTCGTGAGGTCGGGAGAGGGAACCATCGCGTTCCAATGTCACGTCTCACGTCCTCACGTCCTCACGTCCTCACGT
>CAMPKM010000208.1 GCA_946887155.1 uncultured Gemmatimonadota bacterium | reverse complement strand
GCCATCGTGGTGGCGGAGGCATCGGCGCGAAAGCGCGAGGAAGGCCTCCCGCACGCCGAAGCGGCGCGAGTGGCCACCGAAGAGGTTTCGGGACCGCTGACGGCGGGCACGCTGACGACACTGCTGGTCTTCGGGCCCATCGTGTTCGTCCAGGGGCTCGCGGCAGCATTGTTCCGCGACTTGTCGCTGTCGGTCGTAACGTCGGTGGGCGCGTCGCTCATCCTCGCGCTCACGCTGATGCCGGTGATGGTGATCGGCAGGCGACGGCGTAAGGCGCGGAGGAGCCACAAGCCACAGACCGCAGGCCCGGCGGTCCGGCGAACCGATGTCCTGGCGCAGGCCGGTCACTGGTTCGAGGGCATCTACGAACGCGGGATGAAGTGGTCGCTCGCGAACCCGGCGATGGTCTTCGGCATCACGCTGGCCGGCGTTGCATTTACCGCCTGGGTAACCATGCAGTTGCCGCGCGAGATCCTGCCGCAGGTCGACGAGCGCGTCGTGGTGGCGTCGCTCAACCTCACCGAGGGGACCGCGATCGAGGAAACCACGCGGCAGGCCAAGCGGCTGGAGGACGTCGCCCATTCGTTAGGCTCGACCGGCGTGTACGCCCGCGTGGGTACTGCCACCGACGAAGAGATCCTGGCCGGCGCCGAACCGGGTTCGTCCTCCACGGCGCAGCTCATCCTGCCGGTACCGGCGAACAAGGGCGCCACCGAGCTGGCGAACGAGATCCGCGCCGCGCTGCCCGACCTGGCCGGTGGCGGCATGCTGGCACTCGATGTCGCCGGCGCGTCGGAGTTCGGAAGCCTGATCGGCCGCGAAGGCCGTATCGTGCGCGTTGAGCTCTCGGCGCGCACGTATGACGAAGCAAGCCGCTGGGCCGATTCGGTGCGCTCGCTGATGCGGGCACTGCCTTCCCTGTCCGACGTGCGCGATGCCCAGGAAGGCATGCAGCCGGTCGTCGAAGTGACGCTCGCTCGGGACCGGATTGCGGAGCGTGGCCTCAGCATCCAGGCGGTGGCCAACGCGGTTGCCGGTGGGCTCGGCGGGGTTTCGGCGACGGAACTCCGGGAAACCGATCGCCGGACGCCGATTTCTGTTCGTTATGCGGGAAGCGCGAACGAAGACCTGGCGGAAGCGCTGAACGCCGTGGTCGGCGGTGTTCCCGTGTCACAACTCGTGCAGGCGAACGAGGTCCGGGCGCCCGTTGAAGTGGTGCGCGTCGGCCAGCGCCCGGTCGTGGCGGTCGAAGGACTGATCCAGAGCGGCGGAACATCGCGCGCGAATGACGATGTGACAGCGGCCATGGAAGAATTCCGGCTGCCTGCCGGCGTATCGTGGGCGGTCACTGGTGCGGACGCCGAGCAGCGAAGGACCACGAACGAATTGCTGCTGGTCGCCGTGCTCGCTGCCTGCCTCGTGTTCCTCGTGCTCGCCGGTGAATTCGCGTCCTTCACCGTGCCCCTCGTCGTTATGCTGACCGTGCCGCTGGCCGCGGCCGGCGGGCTGGTGTTCCTGTGGATGACCGGCCAGAGCATCAATGTCGTGGCGCTCATCGGCATCGTGGTCATGATCGGCATGGCGGACAACGAAGCGGTGGTGAAGCTCGACGCCATTCGCCGGTTCCGCGAAATGGGACACACCGTTGAGGAATCGGTGCTCCTCGGCGGCCGGCAGCGATTGCGTGCCATCGCCATGACGCTGATCACGACGATCACCGGCGTGCTGCCGCTGCTGTTCGGCTGGGGGAGCGGCGGCGAGTTGTACAAGCCGCTCGCGGCGGGTATCATCGGCGGGAGCGTGTCGGCGCTGCTGGTCACGTTCTTCCTGCTGCCGACGGCGTACGCGGTCCTCGAAAGACGACGGGAATCGGGAATCGGGAATCGGGAATCAGGAACGGCCGTCCGATCGCGTGATATCGTCGAGGTCGAAGCATGATTCGCTGGGCTGCTTCCCGACCCGCTGTCGTCTGGGCGACGAGCATCGTGATCGTACTGGGCGGGGTGGTCTCGTTCGCGCGGCTGGCGCTGGCGACGCGCACCACGGTGGAGCTGCCCCGGCTGCGGATCTCCTCGACCTGGAACGGTGCGTCGGCCGAGTTGATAGAGATGTACGTTGCATCGCCTATCGAGTCGGCGATCCAGGGCGTCCGCGGGGTGCGAAAGACCCGCAGCAGCTCGAACGAGGGGGCAGCGTCGATCACCGCCGAGCTGGACCCGAATACCGACGTCCAGATCGCGCGCCTGTCGATCCTCGAGCGGCTGGAGATTCTCGCGCCCGAATTTCCGCGCGGCGTGTCGCGGCCGTCGGTGATGAACTATGTGCCCACCGAGTTGCAGGAACCGACGCTCTTCACGCTGACCGTCACCGGCCCCTACACCGCCGGCGCGCTGCAGAAGCTGGCCGATGAAGAGATCAACCCGCGCATCTCGGCGGTCTCCGGCGTGGCCGGGGTCACTGCGTTTGGCGGCACCGATTTTTCCGTGACGGTTTCGTACGAGGCCAGGCTCCTGCGACAACTGGGTGTGTCGCCCCTGGCGCTGGCGCAGGCCATCCGCGATGCCCGACTCGTCCAGTCGTTAGGTGAGGAGCAGCGCGGGGTCAGCGAATTCGAGGTTACGCTCCGTGACCAGCCGAATGCCATCGAGGAGCTCGGGAACCTCCCCGTGCGAGGTCGCGGCCGCGTGTTCAGGCTCGGCGAACTGGCGACGGTTCGCCCCGAGGAAGACGCCGGGGGTCGATTCAACCGCATCAACGGCCAGCCGGCGGTCACGATCGACATCACGCGACAATCCGGCGCCGACGCGGTCAAGACCGCGACTGCCTTGCGCGCGGCGCTGGACGCCATACGACCGACGCTGCCGCCGGCCGTCGACCTGCGGGTCGTGACCGATGAGAGCGAGGAGCTCAAGGAGCAACTGAACAACCTGCTGTTGCGTGGCGCGATTGCGTTCGCGGCCGTGATCCTCGTCATCGCAGTCATGCTGCGGGACTTCAGGGCCGTCGCCCTGGTCATGGGCAGCGCCGCCGTTTCGATCGCCGGTACCGCATTCGGGCTTTATGTCTTCAAGATCCCCGCCAACATGCTCACGCTGGCCGGCCTGGCGATGGGCATCGGGATCCTGGTCCAGAATGGGCTGGTAGTGGCCGAGCGGCTGGGCACCGTGCCCGACACCCGTGACGCACGCGCCGACGCCGCTGCCAGGATCACTCCAGCGGTCATTGGCGCCACACTCACGACCGCGGTTGTTCTGTTCCCGTTCCTGTACCTGCAGGGGAATGCCCGCGCAGCGTTCATGCCGTTTGCGGCCGCATTCACGATGGCGCTCGCCTGGTCCGTGCTCGCCTCGGTCGTGATGATCCCCGCGCTGGCATCGGGCCACCGGATCAACGAGGCGTCGTGGCGCCGCTCGCGGCGGTTCTATGCCCGCATACTCGCGCCGATGATCCGGTTCCGGGTAGCCACGCTCACGCTCACGGCGGTCATGCTGGTGGCCTTGACCTGGGTGTTCATCAAGAAGGTGCCACGGTTCGCCTTTGGCGGGTTCGGCTTCGGGCAGCGTACGTACCTCGCCGCGAACATCAGCTTTCCGCGCGGTTCCGATCCGGTGACGCTCGACGCCGCCGTCCGTGAAATGGAGGCGATCGCCGTCGGACAGCAGGGTGTCGAGTCGGTGCGATCACGAAGCAACGGCATCACCGGCGGCTCGATTATCGTGACGTTCACGCGCGAGCATGAGCTCACCGCGATCCCGCTCGAGATGGAAGAGCGCATGACGCAACGCGCCGTGTTCATCGGTGGTGCGTCGGTGAGCGTGCGGGGGTCCGGCCCCGGCTTCTCGTCAGGCTTCGGGTCGTCGAGCATGGCATCGTATCGCATCCGCGTGATGGGATACTCGTTCTCCGGCGTCGAACAGATGGCGATGGACCTCAAGGAGCGGCTGGAGAAAATCCCGCGCGTGCGGAATGTCGACATCAGCACCGCCGCCGGATTCCAGCGCGAGAAAGCCACGGGCGTGACGATCTCGCCCGATCGGGCCGCGCTGGCGCGATACGGCCTCACCTCGCAGGACTTCGGGGTCGCGGTAGGGCGCGAAATGCGAGGCAGCGTCGGCGCGCAGTTGCTCGAAATCGGCGGCGATGAGATCCCGGTCAGCGTCAAGGACGTGGGCGCCAACACGCGTTCGCTCGACGAGCTGCGCGATGCGCTGATCCCGACGCCCGATGGTGGCGCGGTACCGATCGGCACCGTGGCGGAGATCGACGAGCGCGACCTGCTGTCGGCGATCGACCGCGAGGACCAGCAGTACATGCGGACCGTGGCGTACGAATTCCGGGGCCCGAACCGGCTGGCGCAGCGGACGCACGACGCGTTCATGAAATCCATCACGCCGCCGGCGGGCTACAAGGTCGAGGAGGCCGGGTTCGGCTTCTTCACGCCTGACGACAGCGAGAAGGGCCTCTGGCTGGTCTTCGGGATCGGCATCGCGCTGGTGATCCTGGCGGTGGCGCTGGTCTTTGATTCCATCTGGGCCACGACGATCATCTTCCTGAGCCTGCCGATCGCGTTAGGCGGCGTGATCTTCGCGTTCTGGGTGATGAAGGCGGCGTTCACGCGCGAGGCGGCGGTGGGCGTCATCCTGGTGATCGGCCTGGCGGTCAACCAGGCGATCCTGGTGACCGACGCCGGGCTCGCTCGCCGCAAGGCGCGGAAGCCGGGCCGTCCGCTGGGCCTCGGGCGAATGGAAGTGCTGCGAGCCGCGCTCGATCGCGCGAGCATGGTGGTGCTGGTAACGCTCACATCGCTGGCAAGCCTGATTCCGTTGGCGGTAGGTACGTCCACCCAGGACATTTTCGGGGCGATCGCGCTCGCCACCGCTGGGGGAACGATTTTCGGGACGCTCGGGGCGATGTTCGTGGTGCCGGCGATGCTTCTGGGGCGACAGAAGCGGGGGCGCTCGCCAATGGATGTTCGAGGTGACTTCGGTTTAGAAACGATCTAGTTACGGGCGATTTAACGTCGGTGCGGGCCCATACGTAATTAAGAACGATCGCCACAGGTAAGGCTGATCGCGGACTACGCAGGAACACCGGAGTAACGCGGGTACTGCAGGCGAGAACCGGGACACCCTGCCCACGGCCTGTCGGTACCTTACGCAATCGGTGGCGGGTGTCCCGGTTCTCGCCTGCAGTTCAGTGTTCCTCAGTGTTTCGGCGTCGCCCGTGTTCGCTCTACCCGCGGCAATCGTTCCCAAACATCAGGCCCAGACATGCGCCACAAAATCGTCTTGCTCCTCAGTCTCATCGCAACACAGGACTTGGCAGCCCAACAGGGTAATCGTCTCCAAGCAGAGATCGATAGGAGATCGAAGGAGCTGGAAGCCAAGGTTGTCGCGTGGCGACGCGACTTTCATGAACACCCGGAACTCGGCAACCGCGAACTGCGGACGTCGAAGATCGTCGCCGAGCACCTCCAGAAGCTCGGTCTCGAAGTGAAGACCGGCGTCGCGCACACCGGCGTCGTGGGTGTCTTGCGCGGTGGACGTCCCGGCCCGGTCGTCGCGCTGCGCGCCGACATGGATGCCTTGCCCGTGACGGAGGAAGTCGACCTGCCATTCAAGTCGACGGTGAAGACGCAGTACAACGGGCAGGAAGTCGGCGTCATGCACGCCTGCGGCCACGACAACCACGTGGCGATCCTGATGGGCGTGGCGGAAATGCTCACGGCAATGAAAGCCGAGATCCCGGGCACGGTGAAGTTCATCTTCCAGCCGGCCGAAGAGGGCGCG
>CAMPKM010000207.1 GCA_946887155.1 uncultured Gemmatimonadota bacterium | reverse complement strand
GTACTCAGCCGGCCAGCGAACTGTTCACCGCTGACGTTCGCGTTGTCGGTGCCAGCTATGGTGGTGGACCCCGCCGGCGAACCGTTGGTGATGGTCTGGCTCGGCTCAAAACCGCCGTCTCCGCAGGCGGCGCCCAACATCGCCAGGGCGAGCGTTCTCACGATTCGATGCATCGCACGTCCCTCCGGCCTCGGTTTCAACACCCGGATTGCATTGCGTCGAACCCGGCTCCGGTGAAATGTACGAACACCCTCTGGTCCGTGGAAAGAACCAGACCAGGCTCACCAATCCTGCTGGCGTGGCACCCATGCGACAGATCGCCTGCATAGCCGCGGTTGTAGTTCTTCAGATGCCTGACGAGGCCGGAGCGCAGAGTGTGCGGGACAGCGCCGGAATCAGGGTCGTCACGCACCCTGCCGCTGCACGCCCGCGAACCACGTGGCGGCTCGACCCCCGGCCCATCCTGCAGCTCGGCGGTGTCAGCGGCACGGGCGCGACGGAATTTTCGGATATCTGGGATGTGGCGCGCACGCCCGATGGCGGCGTGGTCGCCTCCGATGGCGCGACGCAGGAGCTTCGCGTGTTCGATGCGCGCGGGCAGTTCACGCACAGCATCGGCCGCCGTGGCCAGGGACCCGGTGAATTCAACCAGATCAAGAAGATCGCGGTATACGGCGACACGATTTATGCCGTCGACACGCGCCGCGGGACAGCGGTCTTTCTCCTCGACGGCACACTCGTCAGGCACCCGCCGTTGCCGGTCACGACGCCGTGGTACCCGATCGAGGTCGGGGGTGTGTTTGCCGATGGATCCGTGCTGTTGACCGGCGCCGGCGGGACGCGGGAGGAGATGCAGCGCGTTGGCCGCCGGGTGGAAATGCGCGGCCTGCTGCGCATCGCCCGTGACTCGCGCAGTGCAGACGTCTTGCAGCTCGTCCCGACGTATGAGCATTTCCGGGCGGCCGATGAACCACCGGGAGGAGGGAACGTCGTCGTGCTCGCGCCGTCCTTCAGTTCCGCGGTGTTTCGCGATCACTTTTGCATGGGAAGGCCTGTGCGATACGAGGTGACCTGTCTCGACGCTGACGGAACGGTAAAGCAGGTCATTCGTCGCGACATCGCCACGCAGCAAGTGACACGCGCCGCGCGGGAAGCAGTGATTGCGTCGAGGAAGAAAGTACCGCCAGCCACGGGTGGACACGCACAGCCGTCGGCGATCGAGCTGGAACAATTGGCGCTCAGGACGCCGATCGCGGAGTCCCTCCCTGCGTACGACTTCATGATGCGCGGCTACGACGGCGAGCTCTGGGTGTCAGACGTCCTTCTGGCGGCCTGGACGAAACCGTACTGGGAGCAGGTGCCGGCAGGAACGATGAGACGCTGGAACGTATTCGCCCGGGACGGCAGCTGGATCGCGGCCATCGACGTTCCGGCCCGGCTCCTGGTGAGGGACATCGGGCGCGACTACATACTGGGCGTCACGCGCGACGACGACGGCGTCGAAGGCGTCGCGATGTACAGACTGCTGGTGCGTTGAATGAGTCAATGAGTTGATGATCCTGCCTGTTCATCAACTCATCAACTCATCAACTCATCTCAACTATCGTTGCATTGCGATCGGCAGCCGCGTGATGCCGCGCTCCTTCTTCTGCTTCTCGACCATTTTTGCCACGTCGGCCAGCAGCTTCTTGGCGTCGTAGACGATGCCGTCCTTGATGGTCCACTTCACGCCGCCCACGCGCTCGACCTTGTTCGTCTGGTCGTTGAGCCGGACGAAGCCGTTGCCGTAGAGCACCTTCAGGTTGGCGATCGGGTTCTCCCCGACGATCGCCAGGTCGGCGAGCATCCCCGCGCGGACGACACCGTACTGGATCGGGGTGCCCGACGGGCGGAAGATCTCCTCGGCGGCGTGGAGCGTCGCGGCGCGGATCACTTCGAGCGGGTGGAATCCCGCTTCCTGGAAGTTCTCCAGCTCCTCGATGTACGAGAAGCCGTAGGTGTTGTAGATGAAGCCCGCGTCGGTCGACGGCGTCACCCGGCCGCCCATGTTCTTGTAGTCGTTGATGAACTCCATCCACACCTGGTAGAACTTCTTCCACGCCACCTCGTCCCACGTGGTCCAGTTGTAGAAATATGCGCCGTGGTTTTCACGGTTCGGCGTATAGAAGTCCCATAACGAGGGAAGCGTGTACGTCTCGTGCCACTCGGCGGTCCGCCGTTTCGCGAGGTCGCGTCCCGACATGTACGTCGTCATGGTCGGGTCGAGCGTCGCGTCGTGATCCTTGAGCAGCTTGAGGAACGCATTCCACTTTTCGCTGCGCGGCGTCACCAGGCTCCATTGCCGAGCCACCTGGCCGAAGCGCCACTGCTCATCGTTGTAGTTATACGTATCGGGGTACGGCTGGATCGAGTTCTTGTCGTACATCGACTCGAAAATGCCGTAGTAGTGGGTGACGGCTCCCAGCCCGAGCTTCACCGCATCGGCGGCATTCATCTGGGCAACGCCGGTCTGCGCGAGGTGCGCGGTGGTGCCGAGCTTGTTCTTCTTCGCTTCGTCGATCAGCGCTGCCATGATCGACGGCTCGTGTGCGCCCAGCTTCAGGCAATCGGCGCCGGCCTGCGCTGCATAACGAACCCATTCGCGGGCCTTCTCGGGGGTCTGGATCGGGCCGCCGGTCCATCCCTGCCCCGAACCCATGCGATGGCAGGACACCATGCGCGGCGCCGTGATCTCGTTCGCGGCGCTCCGCGCCTTTTCCTTCAATGCATATTCGAACCCGCCGAACGGCACGCCGCGCACGGTCGTTATGCCGTGCCCCAGCCAGAGCTTGTAGACGTACTCGGATTCCGGCGCCTTGGGCACACCGCCCGTGTGGACGTGCAGGTCGATGAACCCCGGCAGGACGTACATGCCTTCCGCCTGGATTTCACGCGCTGGCCCCTGTGGCCGGCCACGCGCGTTGATCGGGACGCCCGGAAAGCCGACGTCAGCGATGCGCGTGATGCGGTTGCGCTCGATGACGATATCGACCGGCCCACGTGGCGGTGCGCCGGTCCCGTCGATGAGCGTCGCGCCGCGAATGATGAGCCGGTCGAACGGCCCCTCGCCCTCGGCACGATTCGGCGCCGGCGCCGCATCCTGTGCCCTGGCCACTCCGGCGGTGACAGCGGACAATCCAGACGTTGCGAGGAATGCTGCCAGGATTCCCTTGATTCGTGAACGCATGTGACGTGAGCTCCCGAGGTAAGTCCACGGCGAAAGTACCACGGAAACGGGGTCAGACGCCATTGATGATTGACGATTGACGATTGACGATTGACGATTAGCGATTGACGATTAGCGATTAGCGATTTGGCGATTGACTTCTGCTCAATCCCAAATCGTCTATCGTCTATCGTCAATCGTCAATCGTCAATCGTCAATCGTCAATCGCGCAGGGCCTCCTGGGGTCCCAGTCTGACTGCCGCCCGCGCGGGAATGAGGGAAGCCGCAATGGCCGCGAGGAAAAGCACCCCCGCGACGGCGACCAGCGTCACCCAGTCGCGTTCACTGACGCCGAATAGCAGCTCCCTGATCTCGCCGACGAGCGAGAGAGCGAGGGCCATCCCGATCAACAAGCCGATCGTCGCCAGCGACAGGCCTTCGCCGACGATGCTTCCGACGATCTGCCGCGACGAGGCGCCCAGCGCCATGCGGACGCCGATCTCGCGCGTGCGCTGGCGCACCGTGTAGGCGATGATACCATAGATGCCGATGCCGGCCAGCACCAGCGAAGTCAGCGCAAACGCCGCGATGACCAGCAGGTAAAAGCGCGGCTGCGCGATCGACCCGGCGACGAGCGCTTCGCCCGTTGTGATATCGAAGATCGGCAATTCGGGATCGAGTCGCTCGATGACCGACCTGATCGCACCCATCGTTCCCGATTCCTCCGCTGCGCCCCGCAACGCGAACGTGATCTCGTCGGTCGGCCACTGGTCAGCCGCCGCGTAATACGCAGCGGGTGCATCGAGCGACAGTCCGAACTGCTTCACGTCCCCCACGATCCCGACGATCGTACCGCCGAGCGTGTGGCCGTCGCGTCCCCACCCGGTGTCGATACGCCGCCCGATGGCGTCCCCGGCAGGGAAAAAGCGATTCGCCAGTTCCTGGCTGACGACAATGACGGGCTGCGATTCCCATCGGTCCTGCGGCGTGAACACCCGCCCCTTCAGCACCGGAATGCCCATCGAGGCGAAGTACCCCGGCGACGCGACACGCACCTGTCCGCGTGGCTCATTGGCGGGATCATTCTCCTGCCCGTCGATGGTGAACGTGAGCTGGAAGCGCGTTTCCGTCAGCGGCAACCCGAACGACGCCGCGGCACTCTCCACGCCTGGAATCGCCTCCAGTTCCTCTAGCGCGCTCTCGAGGAACCGTCGCTGATCGACCAGCCGTGCATAACGAGCCGGCGGGAGCGTCACCGTGAAGGCAGTCAGCCCCTCGGTCCGGAAGCCTGGATCGACCCGCTGCAGCTTCGCAAAACTGCGCAGCAGCAGGCCAGCGCCGACGAGGAGCACGATCGCCACCGCCAGTTCCGAGATGACCAGCACACGCCGCAGCCTCACGCTGCCGAACCGGCCGGCGCCGCCGCGACTCGACGCCTGAAGTCGGGACCGCAGGTCGCGTCGCGACGCCTGCCATGCCGGAACGAGGCCGAAAAACACGCCCGCCATCACGGCCAGGGCGAGCGAAAACAGAAATACCGGGGCGTCGATGCCGACGTGCTCGAGGCGGGGAATCTCCGCCGGCGCCGCTTGCACGAGGAGCGTTGTCCCGGCGATCCCGAAGGCGAATCCGAGTGCGCCACCAGCCATGGCCACTACGAGCGACTCGGTGACCAACTGCCGTACGATCCGGCCTCTCCCCGCCCCCATCGCGGTCCGCACGGCAATCTCCGTTTCGCGGCCGGCGGTCCGAGCGACCATCAGGCCGGCCACGTTGGTGCACACGACCAGCATAACGAGGCCCACCGCCCCGAGCAGGATGAACAAGGGACGACGGTAGTTGCCGACGATGGAGTCCTGAAGCGAGATGGCAAAATCCGTGTAGTCGGTGTTGTGTCGCGGGTCGCCCTCCTCGATCTGCTCCGCAATACGCTGCAATTCCTCGTTGGCCTGCGCGACCGAGGCGCCGGGCGCCAGTCGCCCGAGCACGCGGAGCCAGCGCGCGCCGCGCTGCGCGTTCGTGAATTCTTCCGGGTCGAAGCGCGTCGTCATCCAGAGGTCGCGGCCCGCGGGGAAGGCCGCATCCCCGTTCACGATGCCGATGACTTCCACCGGCTCGCCATCGAGCCGAATCGTCCGACCCACGATGCCGGGATCGCTCGCGAACCGCCGCCGCCAGAACCCCTCGGACAACACAGCCAGGGGTGGCGCGCCGGCAGCGTCTTCCCCGCTGACAAACGTCCGGCCACGGAGCGGGCGAATGCCCAGCAGGTTGAACCAGGTGTCACTCACGCGCGCAATGTCGAGGCGCTCGGGTTGCCCGTTGCCACTGAGGCTGGCCGTAGTCCCATACCACGCAGCCATCCCGATGAATGACGTCGCCTGCGCGCGAATGTCCCCGAAATCCGCAACCGACATCGCGGTCGCGCCCAGTTGCGGATGGCGCGAGTACAAGCGCATCAGGTTTTCCGGCTCGTCGAACGGCAACGGACGAAGCACGATCCCCCGCACCGCACTCATGATCGATGTATTGGCGCCGATTCCGATCGCCACGAGGATTTCGATCAGGCCAACACTATCGAGGCC